>JAIVHE010000117.1:1650-6155 GCA_020201255.1 Desulfobacteraceae bacterium | reverse complement strand
ATCGGGGTTGTTTTTTTGAAAAAGGGCCACACGCTGTGCAATATCTGAAAAAAGATAAGAAGCTTGCAGCTTCTGATAATTTTCATTGGCTCTGATCATGGATTTTCCTTTCTGTTCTCGATTGGTTCTGGATATTATGCCTGCACACGATAAAAGATCAGGCAGACATGGCAGTCTGGCGGAGGAATTCAGGCAAAAGATCATACACGTCCCGGGTCGTGCGGACGCTTCGGTCGCTGTCGATGGCCAGCAAAGGATCTGCATCAGGGCTTGCCATATCCACGGGATCTGCATTACGTTTCAATGTATTGCCGCTGGTATCGGTAAACGGCAATATCAGTGGTCCTTTGCTTTCCAGCACATACGCCATCTGGCGGTTCTTCAAAAAAACAATACTGCCTGGCGGGTATATGCCGATACTTTTGACAAACGCATGGAGAATGAATTGTAACATGGTATTTTTTTTCACATATTTGCGAAACACTTCCGTGACTGCGGAAATCTGGTTCAATGCTTCCTTGTAGCTGCGTTTGGAAGTCATGGCATCATAGATATCCGCAAGTTTGCATATTTTCACATACAAAGGAAGATCACTGCTCTTTTTGTCAAGCGGATAACACCCCTCTTCCTGCTGGAACAATGGTCCATGATGATACGCCACGATATTTTTGAGAATCGCACTCTGGATATTGTTTTTTTCAAGAATATCGACTCCGTATTCATAGGAATGGCGCTTGATCATATCAAATTCTTTGGGGTTCAGTCGACCGGTTTTGTTGAGCAACGGTTCCGGTATCATCACCTTGCCGATATCATAGAGAAAAAACCCCAGGGACATATCGTTCAGCTCATCTGGATAATAATACCTGAACCCGTGATCAGACTTTTCTTTTGCCTGGAACACATTGCCCGGTATATCCGCGCTGTTTTCACACCAGAAATTTGGATAATTGGTCCACCTGCGTTTCCACAACCTGTATATCAAACTGGCCATTATTGCCTTTTATCTGTTCCATGGCCTTTTTTATGCAATCTTTTGCCTCCTGGTATGCAATTGCTGCCTGTTTTTTCATGGCTTCAATTTCCTGAAGGCGCTGTCCCACATCTTTGGAAAACGGCCCGAGTTCAGATGGTGTTGGCAGAGGCATTTTTTTTTCAGGAGGAGACGGATCCACGGTACCGTCACTGGAAAACTGAATCCGATGACCGCTCTCATCCCAGAGTCCCCCGTCACTGGCTGCATTGACCATCACGGAACGGATGCCATTTTCCTTGATGATTTCAAGTATCCGGGGTTTTTCCACCAGAATGTTTTTTTCCAGCAGCAACGTCCCTTTTGTGTTATACACATCCACCCCTGTCTTTACCTTTCCGCCTGATCGGACAATCTCAATGAGATTGTCTATAGTCACCATGGTATTGGTCATATGTTTTTTCCCGTAAAAATGGTTTGCACCGCCTGGGTCAAGGATAAAAATTCCGGTACAGTAAGGGTTTCCGCCCGTCTTTCCGGTGAAATTCGTGCACAAGAAAGTGCTTGGGCAATGGCATGCTTTTCCAGTCCGAGATCCTGGCCCACCAGAGCGTTTTTCAACGATTTGCGCCGTTTTGAAAAAGCGGCCTTTATGACGGTAAACAAAAGGATTTCTGTGGTTTCAGATACGGTGGAAACCCCCTTAAAATCAAACCCCAGGATCGTGGAATCCACCACAGGCTTTGGGAAGAACGCGGCCGGACCAACATTGGCAATGCATTCAATATCTGCTGCATACTGGGCAACCGCAGACAATCGGGAATATGCTTTTTTCCCAGGAGGTGCCAGGATACGGTCTGCCAGTTCTTTTTGGAACATTAAAAACGCCTTTTCTATACAGGCCCGTTCCTGGACGAGCCGAAACAGGATCTGAGAAGAAATATTATAGGGCAGATTCGAGATGACCACAAGTTTTTTATCCCCGGCAATGGCCTTGATGTCGGTTTTCATAACATCCTGGTTCAAAATCTCAACCCAGTCGATGCCGTGGTTTTCCAGTTCCTGCCGTAACAGGGGCACCAGACGCCGGTCTTTTTCCACAGCAATAACCTGCCGGGTTTTTTGTGCAATGGGAATGGTCAGTGCGCCTAAACCGGGGCCGATTTCCAACACCCGGCTGTCCTGTGATATTCCGGTCCGGTCCACAATCATCCGGGCCGCAGGGGGACTGGACAAAAAATTCTGCCCCATTTCCTTACCTGCATATAGGTTTTGCTGTTTTAACAATTGTCCTGGATGTACCATGGGATGTATCCGAATTTCAAAACTCAGTTTATGGGGCAGCTGTTACAGGTCTAAGTCTGATTACACTTACCTTTACCCGTCCCTTGGAAAATTACTACTTGACTTTCATTGTCTGCACAAGTAATTTTACTGTAAACAAACATACAATATACGCCAACATTACAAAAGATTCAATACCGGCGCCCGGGATAAAATGACAGAACTACTTGCAGAAAGTATCTTCTGCACTATTCTATTTTTTATGGTTGCGCATATCCTAACATACCGGGCTGACATAATTTTGTGTAATAAATAACCTACAGAGTCAGGAGATGTATCATGTCAAACAACATGGACCTTGGAGCCAACTGGGAAGGATTTATTAAAATGTTGCTGCAGCGCCTGGATATGCCGACAAAAGAAGATATCAATACGCTGCATAACAGACTTGACACGCTGGAACAACTCATCGCTCAAAAACATACCGGTGCCAAAAAGCAGACAGTGATGCAGCCCGGCAATCGCAGAAGTGCGTCTACCACAGTCCTGAAAGTTATCGCCAATTATCCGGAGGGCACCGATTTTAAAACCATCAAGGCTGCAACAGGATTTGACGAAAAGAAACTGCGCAATATCATTTTCAGACTCGATAAAACCGCGCGGATCAAACGTGTTCAAAGGGGCATATACAAAACCATATAACCAACTGGAAAATATCTTACATGAGTACTTTTGAATTCTCACAGGGCCAGATCATACACAACTTTGAAGTGCAGCAGATCACCCCGCTGCCCATTATTGATGCGACAATGATAGCGCTTTTGCACAAAAAGACAAAGACCCGGCATTTCCACATTGCCAATAAAGACAAGGAAAATACCTTCAGTGTTATTTTCAGAACCGTTCCCACAGATTCCACAGGGGTTGCCCATATACTGGAACATACGGTATTGTGCGGATCAAAACACTTCCATGTACGGGATCCTTTTTTTTCAATGATCAAACGCAGCCTGTCCACATTCATGAACGCCTTTACCGCATCCGACTGGACCATGTATCCCTTTGCCACCCAGAATGAAAAAGATTATTTCAACCTCATGGATGTCTATATGGATGCCGCGTTTTTCCCCCGCATCGATGAATTGAGTTTCATGCAGGAAGGACACAGACACGAGCTGGATACTACCGGAGAAGAACCAAAGCTGGTATACAAGGGGGTGGTATACAATGAAATGAAAGGAGCCATGTCTTCCCCCAGCCAGGTCATGGGACGGGCATTACTCAAAAGTCTGTACCCGGATACCACTTACAGCCATAATTCGGGCGGAGAGCCCCTGGAAATTCCCAAACTTACCTGGCAGGACCTCAAGGCATTTCACAGCCGGTATTATCATCCGTCCAATGCCCAGTTCTATACCTATGGGTGTTTTCCCCTGGAAAAAACCCTGGCCTTTATTGATGACAAGGTCTTGCGCCGGTTTGATTTGCTTGCGGTGGACTCCACTGTCCCACCCCAGCCCAGGTGGGAAACCCCGAAAGAACAAACCCACAGCTATGCGTATTCCGATGCAGACACCATGGCCAAAAAATACCAGGGGTGCGTGGCCTGGCTGACCTGTGATGCCAAAGATTCCTTTGAAATTCTGGTACTCTCTATTTTAGAGCAGATTCTCATGGGAAATTCAGCTTCTCCCTTGCGAAAAGCCCTGATCGATTCCAATCTGGGCTCTGCGCTGGCCGATGCATCCGGCTTTGAACCCGACAACCGGGATGCCATGTTTGTATGCGGTCTCAAGGACATTACCAGAGATTCCGTAAAAAAAGTGGAAGACATTATTTTTTCCACCCTCAGGGATCTGGCCAAAAACGGCATTGATCCGGACCTTATCGCATCCGCCATTCACCAGATTGAATTTTACCGCAAAGAAATCACCAACACCCCGTATCCATTCGGCATAAAACTGTTGCTTTCCTTTGCCGGAACCCTTGTCCACGAAGGTGATCCGGTTTCCTGTATCAATATTGACGACGATCTTGACCGGCTCAACCAGGCTATTGCACAGGGCGGATTTCTGGAAAATAAACTGCAGACCTATTTCATTGACAACCCCCACCGGGTACTGTTCACCCTGGAGCCGGACCCGGATCTGGAAGAGACCACAGAGGCCATAACCCGCCGGGAACTGAAAAAAAAATTGCAGCAGCTTTCTCCAAAAGATCTGGAAAAAATACAACAGGATGCAAAACG
>JAIVHE010000117.1:0-1631 GCA_020201255.1 Desulfobacteraceae bacterium | reverse complement strand
ACCCGCAGACAGTCCTATGTGCAGATGGCTGAAAAAATGGACCGGTTCACCGGCGGGGTGACATTAACCCCGTTTTCCGGCACCTATTTCAACAAGGAAGCTGCTTCCCATGTATTTTTGGCCTTCCAGGGAAAAGCACTGGACAAAAATGTGCCTCATCTGTTTGATATTGTAAAAGAATTTGTCCTGGAATACGGATTTTTGGATCTGGACCGCCTGAAAAATCTGCTGCTCCAATACCAGGCCGGCATGGAAGCCGCCATCGTATCTTCGGGTCACCGATATGCCATCTCCCTGTCATCCCGCCATCTGTCCATGGCATCCCATATCAATGAAGTGTGGCATGGCATCGCCCAGTACCAGACCATGCAACAGATGACAGAAAAACTCAGGGATCCGGATGCATCCGGACCGGTATTGGAAACACTTGCTGCAAACCTCGATGCCATGGCTGCCAGTATGCTGCGAAAGGACAATTTCAAGCCGGCAATCATCGGGAGCCCGGATGCCATCCGCCAGGCAGACAGGGCCATCGGACAAATGATGACATCCCTTGGCAATGGGTCCAGACCTGCTTTTTTTACCCCGGACATCTCTTTGGACCCGCGGCTGCCCAGGGATGGATGGTATACCAATACCGCGGTTTCCTTTGTGGGCCAGTCCTTTAAAGCAGTGGGCATTACCCATGAAGACTCTCCGGGTCTGGCAGTCATCAGCAAAATTTTGCGTTCTTTGTTTCTGCACAGAGAAATCCGGGAAAAAGGCGGGGCGTACGGCGGATTTGCCATCTATAATACAGAAGAAGGTATTTTTTCCTTTGGCTCCTACCGTGATCCCCATATCAAAAGGACCCTGGATGTCTATGCCCGGGCATGCCAATATATCATGAAAGGCGACTACACCCGGACCGACGTCAAGGAAGCTATTCTCCAGATCTGCTCTGAGATTGACAAGCCTGAGACCCCCGGTCCTGCCGCCATGAAAGCATTTTACCGGGAGATCGCCAAACTGACCGATGAGATACGGCAAAAGTTCAAGGATGAACTGCTCACGCTGGACAAACAGCGGATCCAGGCCATTGCCCGCAGGTATTTTGACCTGGACAGCCGCAAAACAGGCATTTCCGTTATCTCCAGCAAATCCCTTCTGGAACAGGCCAATACAGCCCTGGAATCAGATGGGCAGCCCCCGCTGCAGCTTATTAAGATTTAGTGCCTTACACCTCAGTTCGTGTCAACAAAAATAAAAATGTGAGGACGGGCTCTTGGGTTGGGGGTTTCCCGCGTTAGGTGTCTTTTTCCAGCAGGTCAGCCAGCCGCTGGTCAGCCGCTTTGGGGAAATCTGATCTCATTCTGGCAATGTCCAGGGTGTGTCGACCCAGCAGCCGGTACATGGCTGAAAACTGCGGCATTTTGTTGTCAATATCTGCCAGATGCCGGGCAATGATATCTTCATCTCCCCGAACAACCGGGCCGGTAAGGGCATCCACACTGCCTTTGGAGGCAATGTTGCGCAGGGTTCCCTGGATCAGGGGCTCCAGGATCTCATAGGCCCGGGCCTGATCAAGACCGGTTTGGGCCAGCAGGGTCAATGCAAAATGTTCCAGGGTGACCAGATAATTGGAGGCCACC
>JAIVHE010000116.1 GCA_020201255.1 Desulfobacteraceae bacterium | reverse complement strand
GCCGTACACCGTGGATAGACCAAGGCCGGTGCCCCTTCCGGTTTCCTTGGTGGTAAAAAATGGCTCGAACAGATTGGCCAGGGTATCCTTATCCATGCCGCTCCCATTGTCGCTGACCGCCAGCAACACAAAATCACCTGGGATAAAGCCAGTGTGTTCGTTGCAGTATTCTTCATCGAATGTTTTCTTTCCGGTTTCTATGGTGAGTTTCCCTACATCGGCAATGGCATCCCTGGCGTTGATGCAGAGATTGGCCAGGATCTGGTCGATCTGGGATGGGTCCATTTTCACGCGCCACAGATGGGAACCTGGCTGCCATACCAGGTCGATGTCTTCACCAATGAGCCGGCGCAGCATATTGAGCATACTCTCTATAGTATCGTTCAAAGCAATCTGTTTTGGAGAGATGATCTCTTTTCTGGCAAAAGCAAGCAGCTGCTTTGTGATATCCGCCGAACGTTTTGCTGCTTTTTGAATCTCATTCAGGTCGGAAACCAGATTGTCATCTTCATCCGTCTTCAACAGTGCCAGTTCCGTATGTCCCAGTATTATCCCCAGCATGTTGTTGAAATCATGGGCCACACCGCCGGCCAGCCGGCCCACCGATTCCATCTTCTGGGCCTGGTTGAGCTGGGCTTGGATTTTTTCACGTTCCCGCTCATTTTGTTTATGTTCTTCATACGTCCGGGCAAGCTTGAGATTGCTATAACTTAATGTTGAAATAATTTCCACTAAACGGGAATAATAATTCATAGCGATTTCAACTGCATTACGACTGAATCGAGGGACGCGATCAAGAGCACACATGTATGTCCTGGATGGCTGTTCTGATGCCCGTTATATTGCCGTCTTCATCTGTCAGAACCCGATCTTCAAACAAGACGGGAAAGGTAGTTCCATCTTTACGACGGTATGTACGTTCCAAACCAACAGCTGGGGGTCTAACTCCGCGCAGCTTGTCCAAGATCTGCTCACGGGCGACTTCATCGACAATGAACTTCCAGCAAGGCTGACCTATCATCTCTTCAGCGGTATAACCCAGCAGCTTTGATTGGGTATGATTCACCCGGGTGATATTTCCTCGAAGATCGTATTCGAAATACCCTACCGGCGCATCATTATAAAGATTTCGAAATTGTTCTTCGGATTTTTGCAGTTGCTCCTCCGCCCGCTTGCGGTCGGTGATGTCCATAATGGCGCCTACAAGTCCCGTGATATCGCCTGAAGTGTTGGTCAGAGTGGCTTTGTGAAAAACAACATCCCGCAACTCACCATATGCCTTGTTTACCTGAGATTCATATACCTGTGTGGATATTTTTTTAAACAATTCTGAATCTTTGGCATGGTATCTCCTGGCCAGATCTGGTGGATTGATATCGAATACCGAACAGCCGATCAATTCTGATTTCGGTCTGCCGAAAAAGGTTTCAAATTCTTTATTAAAACCTTTGTATCGCCCTTCAACGTCTTTGTAAAAAACAGGCACCGGTATGGATTCCAAAAGGATCTGGAGAAAACGTTCACTTTCCTTCAACTCTATTTCAGCCTGCTTACTTTCGGCAATATCAGTCACAACCTGTTTGTTTTCCAATTCCTGAACCCGTCTTTCCAGTTCTTCATAGGTGGGTTTTGCTTTCATTTTAATACAGAACCTCGCCTTAATGTCATAGCAGACACAAATATTCAATGCACCAATTTTTCTCGGATAAAAACGCTGTTTTTAATTATTTCGAACCTCAACCATACTTGCCAATACTGGATTCTCACAAACCACAATGATACTCAAGGTATTTGTAATAATTCATCAATATAACTTTTCATTACTTTTCACAAAACCCCCCGAAGGTCAAGCCGAAAAAAAAATACTTTCTCAGGGAAATCTGGTGGGCAATACCCTAGAATTATGGCGTAAAAAATGCTGTCCGGTATTCTGAACAGTGACCGGGCCATTCTGGGGAAACAATTAAGAATTCTATCTTTTTTGAAAGAACCGGTCGCTTTTTTGAATTAAAAAAGTTATCCCCTAATTCTTTTGTTATTTCTATCAGCTTTGGGCCAAAATTTTTATGAAATTTTGGGGGTTAGGTTTTACAAGTGGCAATCTGCCATCACCTGTTTTATTGTATAGTTCGACAGATTCTTTTAGGTATTGATAAGATCCATTATGCATCACAAAATGAATAAAACCCCTTCTAATCCTTTTGTGTTTATGAATTGCCTGTCGGCTGCAACGAAGAATTTTTGCGACCTCTGTTGCAGGAATAAAATCTCCAATAGGCCTCTTTAGAAGCAATTGTTTTTTTCTATCTGATTCTGTTTTTTCTATGGCCCTCATTGTTATAGGGGTATACAAGATGTGACCACAAGTATCACATTGCTCCCAAGTAGTATCGGGCACAACAAAATCACCAAGGATTTTGTCTTTTAATTTCAAGTTTCCTTTAATGGTCAAAAATTGTCCTGAACAGTTTACACACTGCATAATTTCATACCCTTAGTCTTGCTCATGTACACTATCAATTATAAGTATATGTTCATTGAAATAGAAATGTGTGTATACCTTTTCACCCATGATGTTGTCTGATTTGTAAACATCATATATAGCAGGTATTTCACCATAGTAATCATGGGGAGCTTTTTTTTTCATTGGCATTTGTTTTTCAAAATTTTGCTGTTTTAGTCCTAAAAAAAACCTTTCTAATTGAGAAATACCCCATCCAAATGCATCTTTTATTTCTTCCCAAACCTTTGGTTCAACCCTATAATTACCGTTCTGGATGGCCTGGTGTACTGTGGTTATTTCATATTTCGGATTAATTTTTAAACCCTTTCTTATTCTTAAGTATCAATATTGGTTGACGGTTGTCAACCCCGAAAATGGGTTTATTGAAAATTTGTGATATTAAATTTAATTCGCACGGTTATAAAAAACAACAAATATTAATTTTATCTTAAATCCAAAAAACTTTTGAAAAAATCTATTTATTGTTCAACATGACCAGCTGGTCTGATGCCATATCGTTTTCACCACCACATCCATGTGGATCTGCTGATCCCGATTAAATGTGACAATCTGTCTTGCTAAAAAGCGGAGCATTGATCCCGATTAAGTGTTAAGGCGGTTCACCCTAAAAAATCGAGGTTGGAAAAAAGGTTGGAATCGGGGCCGGGTTGGATATAGGGTTGGAATTGGTTTTCCTGGAAGAAAAAAAAAGGGCTTAGATTTTCACCTAAGCCCTTGATTTTTTTATGGAGGCGGCTTCCGGATTCGAACCGGAGAATAACGGCTTTGCAAGGTCGCACTCTACCACTGAGTTATTCCCGCTGAAGCAAACAAAAGAAATTAATATACGGTTCACGCTTTTTTGTCAACAACAAATTGGGCAAAACTGGATATTTGCTATAAGCAAGCCAGGTTTTCGACCGTTCTTTGCAGCTCCCCATATTATCATCCGTTCTTTTTGTTCCAGTCTGCCAGAAAAGCGTCAATGCCTTTGTCTGTCATGTGATGACCGGCCAGTTTTTTCAAGACCGCGTAAGGAATAGTGGCAATATCAGCACCCAGCAAGGCGGAATCCAGCACATGCAGAGAACTTCTCACGCTGGCCACGATGATTTCGGTATCAAAATCATAATTGGCAAAAATCTGGCCGATTTCATCCACCAGTTTCATGCCGTCCTCAGCCAGGTCATCCAGCCGGCCCACAAACGGGGACACGAATGTAGCGCCGGCCTTGGCCGCCATCAGGGCCTGCAAAGCGGAAAAAACCAGGGTGACGTTTGTTTTGATGCCTTCTGATGTCAGGGTTTTCACCGCCTTGAGCCCATCCACGGTCATGGGAATTTTTACCACAATATTATCGGCAATCTTTGCCAGGTCCCGGGCTTCAGACACCATGCCTTCGTATTCCAGGCTGATGACTTCAGCGCTCACAGGGCCTTCCACTTCTTTGCAGATTCGGGCAATGATATCCTTGAACTCACCGTCTTCTTTGGCGATCAAAGACGGGTTGGTGGTGACACCATCCACCATGCCCATGCTGTTGGCATCTTTAATCTGGTCGATATTGGCTGTATCAATAAAAAACTTCACGTCAATCCTCCTCATCCAGGGCGATGACCGCCTGGTTTTCCTGTTTTTCTATTTTTTGTAACAATGCTTGGGTGGTTGTTTGTAATACCGGATGAATTACTGCCGGTCCTATATCACACATGGGCTGTAAAACAAAACATCTTTCCTGCATCCTGGGATGGGGAATTTCCAGATTTTTTGTTTTCACAACCATGTCTGCAAAATAAATAATATCCAGATCAATTTTTCTTGGTCCGAACCGGAAGGCCTTTCCCTGCTTGTCTATCTGGGTTTCAATCTGTTTTAAAACCGTGAGCAGAACCATGGGATCTGGTGAGTCAATGTCAATTTTCACCACCCCGTTGACAAACCAGTCCTGGTTGGCAAAATTCTGGGGCTGGGTTTTATAAAACCTGGAAACAGCCGTGACCTGCAGCAATGGATGGGTATCCAGACAGGCAATGGCAAGGTGCAGGTTGGCAACCTTGTCTCCTTTGTTGGAACCGATGCTCACAAAGGCAGTGGAAGGCAATACCATTAGTTTTCCTCAACCAGAACGGTGCTGGAATACTCGGATCTGACATCATTTTCCCCCACTGCCTGCACCCTGAAATACAAGGATCTCGTGGTATCAGGCAATGACATCTCAAATACCATGCGGGGCATGTCTACCTGGCCCACAGTCTGAAAAACAAAGGGACAGCCTTCGCAGTCTTCGGGCATTGCCATGGACACCTCAAAATACGCAGGGGCAAGGACAGCATCTTTGGGATCCGGTTCATGGGTCCAGGTCAATGTCAGGTGGGTGTCTGTGACGACAGCTTTCACATTTTCCGGTGCTGCCATTGCCTGGCCCGGCTTTTCCGGCAAATCCAGAGGTGTTTTTTTACCGCATCCTGTAACCTGGATCAGGCCCAGGACAATAATCACACAGACAGCCGGTATCCAGATACCGTTGAAACTTCTCATGGCTGCAATTCCTTTTGTGCTTTTTCAACAGCGGCCCGCACATTGTCAAAGGCGGTACCACCGGCGCAAACCCTGCGGGCAATCATCTGGTCCAGGGAGATAAAATCAAAGATGTCCCGGGACACCAGATCACTGCATCCCTGCAGTTCGGCAAGTGTCATGTCATCAAGCTCTCTGTCGGTTTCAAAGGCTTTTGCCACCGCTTTTCCCGCCACCGCATGGGCCTGGCGAAACGCCATGCCTTTGTTCACCAGGTAATCGGCAAAATCCGTGGCATTTAAAAATCCCTGTTTACAGGCAGCGCGCATATTACCGGCATTCACCCTGATATGGGGAAACATCCGGGTATACACTTGAAGGCATACCCCCAGGGTATCCAGGGTATCGAACAAGGGCTCCTTGTCTTCCTGCATGTCCTTGTTATAGGCCATGGGCAGAGATTTCATCGTGGTCATAATGGCCACCAGGCTGCCCACCACCCGGCCGGTTTTGCCCCGGACCAGTTCCGCCACATCCGGGTTTTTCTTCTGGGGCATGATGCTGGACCCGGTGGTAAAGGCATCGGAAATGGTAATAAAGGCAAATTCCGAAGAAGACCAGAGGATCAGCTCTTCGGACAGCCGGGACAGATGGATCATGCAGATGCCGGCATGGGAGATGAATTCCATCACAAAATCTCTGTCAGACACGGCATCCATGCTGTTCTCGCACAGCCGTTCAAACCCCAGAATCTTCCGGGTATATTCTCTGTCCAGCGGATAGGTGGTGCCGGCCAGGGCGGCCGTGCCCAGGGGCATGGCATCCATACGCTTGTATGCATCGGCGAACCGTTCTTTGTCCCGCTTGAACATTTCATAATATGCCATGAGATGGTGGGCAAACAGCACCGGCTGGGCCCGCTGCATATGGGTGTAGCCCGGCATGATCACATCCAGATGGGCATGGGCCAGGTTCACCAGCTGCTGTTGAAAACCGGTGATCAGATCCATGATCTGTCGGGTTTCTTTTTTCAAAAAGATGCGGATATCAAGGGCCACCTGGTCGTTTCGGCTCCTGGCGGTGTGCAGCTTTTTGGCCAGGTCCCCGCATTCTTTTCCCAAAGCATCTTCCACATGCATGTGGATATCTTCCAAACGATGGGAAAACTGCATTTCATTGTTTTCAATTTTTTTTTGGACACGCTCCAGCCCGGCCATGAGCTGGTCTGCCTCATTTTCAGTGATGATTTTCTGTTTTGCCATCATTTTCAAATGGGCCATACTGCCTTCGATATCAGCGGCATACAACCGTTTGTCCACATCAATGGAGGCATTGAATTTTTCCACCAGGGTATCGGTATCTTCTGAAAACCGCCCTCCCCATAATTTATCGCTCATATGTTTGTTCCTGTGTGGGTTAGCTGTTAGCTGTTAGCTGTTAGCGGTTAGCTGTTGGCTTTTAGCTGTTGGCTTTTAGTTTTTAGCTGTTAGCGTTTAGGTGCTTATTGCCTTACACCTCAGTTCCTGTCAACAAAAACAAGAAAGTGAGGAGAGGCGCTTGAGTTGTGGTTTTTCCGCGTTAGCGGGTAGCTGCTTTTGTGGCTGGCTGGTATTTTTGTTTGGCTGGTTTAGGCTAAAATGAGGGTCTCCAGGATGGCTTTGTGCATATGGCGCTTGTTTTCCGCCTGGTCCCAGAAGGCTGCTCCTTGTGCCTCCAGCACATCTTCGGCAATTTCTTCTCCTCTGTGGGCCGGCAGGCAGTGCATGACCAGGACATCGGGCCCGGCATGGGAGAGCAGCTCTTTGTTCACCTGGAATCCTTCGAATGCAGCCAGCCGTCCTGCCAGCTCATCTTCATC
>JAIVHE010000115.1 GCA_020201255.1 Desulfobacteraceae bacterium | reverse complement strand
GAGGCTGCCGGCAGGATCTTTGATACCATGACCCATATTTTCAAGATGAACATGGTATCGGAAGGGCCCCTGATGCTCAAGGCAGCCTGGGTGGGGGGCGGCATAAAAGCAGCCCAGGAATACGGGAAAAATGTTGCCGCCTTGATATAGGATACTTCATGTAAAGGAGAGACCATGAAAACCCAGACAGTTATTGTTGCCTGCACCGCCTGCAATACAAAGAACCGGGTGCCGATGGCGCGCCTGAAAGACCACCCCAAATGCGGCAAATGCGGCAATTTGCTTTCCATGGAAAATCTTGGAAAGCCTGTAATTGTGTCTGATGCTACATTTCAACACGAAGTCATGGGTTCTGCCTTGCCGGTTCTGGTGGACTGTTGGGCCCCCTGGTGCGGCCCCTGCCGTGCTGTGGGGCCGATCATGGATGCATTGGCCGAAAAATACCAGGGCCGGTTAAAGGTGGCCAAGCTGAACCTGGATGAAAACCCGGCAACCGGATCACGGTTTGCCATTTCCTCTGTTCCCACCATGCTGTTGGTGAAAAATGGAAAAATTGTTGACACCCTGGTGGGGGCGTTGCCAAAAGAACAGATCCAAGCCGCCCTTGCAAAAATTCTGTGAGACTGAAATCGCCTCTGCATGCCCCCTGTATGGTCATATGTTACCACTAGGGGGCAACGGTCCGTTAATGGAACAGCACCGGTTGCACGCAATTGTCCCGGGCGCAAGGGGTTTCTTATTTGGCATGATGTTTGCTTTATTTGTTTCATAAAGAATAATAATTGGCAAATCAGGTAAAGATCAGGTGAACAACTGATGTAAAGGAACGATCATGCCGGATATCAAACAAAACAGACCAAAACAGACGGTGTCGCGCCAGAAACAAACTATGCCTTTTTACTGGGGCCTGAAATCAAAAAACGAACAATATTTTCAAATTGCCTCGGTATTCAAACTGGCGGGCCAAGACAACGCCCGGCTGGCCGAAGAATGGATGCACAGCATTCTCAATGACACCGGGAAATACCAAAAAAACGTCCGCCCGGAAAACACTGGAAATTATTTTTCAAATGGCATATAACATAATGTATTGATACAACATATTGGTCCCTGTCCTTGTGCGGGCCAGTGTAATGCGTATCATCAATCAATCCAACCCCAAAACACTATAAAGGAGTGAAAAAAATGGCAGAAAAAATGGGTATTTACAAGTGCGAAAAATGCGGGAATATTGTGCAGGTGCTTCATGGTGAACAACCCCCGGTCACCTGCTGCGGAAAACCCATGGACCGGATGGTGGAAAATACCGTAGATGCGGCAGTGGAAAAACATGTGCCGGTGGTGGAAAAAATCGAAGGCGGATACAAGGTCAAGATCGGCAGTGCCCCCCATCCCATGACAAGTGAACATTACATCCAGTGGATCGAGCTGACCAGTGAAGATAACATGTTTGTCCAGCGCCAGATGCTGACCCCGGACAGCACACCCGAAGCCACGTTTAAAACCGATGCCGCCAAAGTGGTGGCCAGGGAATACTGCAACCTGCATGGGTTGTGGAAAAATTGATAACCGCTATATAAACCCGTGTAATGAAAACGCAACTTTCACAAATCTAAGCCGGAACAACAGCGCTCAAGTCCTGCCTTGACGGTAGAAAGTTTGAAAGGTGCATAAAAAAATCCCCGGAGACCAAAACAAGGTCTCCGGGGATTTTTGCTTTTTGTTCATCTGAATGCCGACAGCTGACAGCCGTCATTATACAGTTATCAGCTTCCAGCAACCAATCACTAATTTTTCTGCTGGTTACTACCGTCTAACAGCTAACAGCTAAAAGCTAACAGCTAAAAACTAACAGCTAAAAACTAACAGCTAACAGCTAAAAGCTAACAGCTAACAGCTAACCGCTTCAGGCAAATTCCGTGAGTTTTCCCGCCAGCAGCTGGATATGACCCATCTCTTCTCTGATGATATCCTGGACTTTGGATCTGCCCAGTTTTTCAGGCACCAGCTCTTTCATGCCCAAGTAAAAGGAGATGGAGTCTTTTTCAGCGGCAATGGCTGCCGTGAGAATGCCTTTCATGCTGGGTTCGGGCTGGTCTTTTTGAAAAAATACCCGGGTGTCTGCCAGGGCCTTGAGATAAGGCAGGTTTTCATTGTCCGGGTCAAACACCGTGGCCGCCGCTTCTGAACCATCCAGCTGCTCTTTCATGGCGGCAAAGGTTTTTTCATGGTCATCTTCCATATCTGCCAGAGAAGATAAAAATTGTTTGTAGTTTTCCTGGTCCATCAGGTTGGCAGCCCGGCGGTAAAATCTGGCGCCGTTCTGCTCAATCTCGATGGCAATGTCAAACATATCGTTGGCTGTGAATTCATTGCTCATAAGGTCCTACCTCCCTGCTATGATTTTATATGAAAGCCTTCAGTCATCAGCTAAAAGCTAACAGCTAACAGCTAAAAGCTAACAGCTAACAGCTTTCATTTTTGTTGTACCGCCAGGGCATGGGTGTTATTCGGCCAGTTTTTCCTTTAATTTTTTGGCCAAAGAAGCGCCCAGGTCAAAACAGCGCTCCAGATCGGATGCATCCGGCACATACAGCATCTTGACCCCGTCATCAACAATCTCCCATTTCATCTCCTCAAATTCTTTGTTCAATATCTTGACCGCCTCGCCGCTCCATCCATAGGATCCAAAGGCAGCCGCCAGCTTGTTCTGTGGCCGCAGGCCCTTGATATAGGTCATGACATCGGCGATGACCGGGAAAATACCATTGTTGAGGGTAGGGGAGCCCACTGCCACTGCCCCGGCATCCATTACTGCTGTCATGATGTCGGACCGGTGCCATTTGCGGGTGTTCATCAGTCGCACACCGATATTTTCCGACTCGATTCCGCTGGTGACGGCCCGGGCCATTTTTGTTGTGCTTCCCCACATGGAATCAAAAATGACCACGGCTTTTTTTGCCGGTTCCTGTCTGGACCACTGGTCATAGGCAGTGATGATTTTGGACGGATCTTTTCGCCAGATGATGCCGTGATCCGGGCAGATCATGCGGATATCCAGGTTCATTTTTGCCACATCCGCCAGCAGGGCCTGGACCCGGGGGGAGAAATGCAGCAGGATATTGGCGTAATATTTGCGGGCATGGAACATGATTTCATCCCCGATCTCATCATCAAAAAATTTGTCTCCGGCATAGTGCTGGCCAAAGGCATCACTGGAGAACAAAATCTTCTCCTCCGGCATATAGGTGAACATGGAATCCGGCCAGTGGAGCATCCGGGTTTCCAGGAATGAAAAAGTCCGGTTTATGGTTGCTGATGACAGCATCGATCTTTTTGGGATCGATGATCCGGCTGATGTTGTCCAGCAGTTCGTCTGCAAAATTGGATTTCACCGTGTCGATGAGGATGTTTTTTTCCCCTGTGACCAGAAAGGCGTTGTAGCTGGTGCCTTCATTGATGTAATACCCGTGAAAATCCCGGATATCCCAGTCCCGGCATCCCACCGAATAAATCCCGTCCGCTAATGTAATGGGTTTATACATAACACCTCCAATTAGTCTATTTTTTCAAAATATTCCTGCTCTGCGCCGCACAGGGGGCACACCCAGGATTCGGGCAGATCTTCCCAGGCAGTACCCGGCTCAATACCATTGTCCATATCACCTTCTTCAGGGTCATACACATATCCGCAGGGGCATTCCCATTTGTCCATTTTTCTTCCTCCTAAAATGTAAAGTTATACACGCATGTTGGTAAAATGTGTTGTCCGGCCTGTGGGCCGGTAAATGAAACACACTGTCTAATAGTATAACATAGCTTGCAAAGAGTGTGCCTGAAGACAGACACAGCAAATGTTGAAAAAAGGTTTTTACTTTGACAACTATTATTATAATATACCTTAGGTAAAATCAATGAATCATTTGGGAAAGTATGGTGCATGCAGGTATTTACAAAACAGTCTAAAATCAATGCCCCGGTGGAAAAGGTGTTTGCCTGGCATGCCGGAAACGGGGCCATTCAGCGGTTGACCCCGCCCTGGGCGCCTCTGGCCCTTAAATGGCGTCAGGGGAACGGGATCGCAAAAGGGGTGCGTGTGGGCTTTGACATGCGGGTGTTTGGCATTCCCATGGACTGGGAAGCCGAGCATATCGATTATCAAAAAAACCAGCTGTTCAAGGATCGCCAGACCAAAGGCCCGTTTGCCATATGGGAACATACCCATCTGTTTTCTGCAGACGGCCCGGATCGCTCCATCATGGAGGATCAGGTGGCCTGGCAGCTGCCCATGGGCTTTTTGAGCCGCCCTTTTCAGGGCCATGTGCACCGGGAACTGGGCCGGATATTTGATTACCGCCACCGGGTTTTGGCCTATGATCTGGCACATTAT
>JAIVHE010000114.1 GCA_020201255.1 Desulfobacteraceae bacterium | reverse complement strand
TACCAGGGCCAGAGGACCTGTCAGATCGGCTTGGGGCAGCAGAGTATCTCCTTTGGCATCCAGTGCGGCGATCCATGCCTGATGCTGCTTCAGGGTCCGCAGGGTGGCTGCCGTATTGGTGACGACAAAAATGCGTGCATGTTCCATGGCCCCGGCAGATGCCCGGGAAACCCCGGGGGTGGGCAAAGCTGACCGGTCTTTGGGAATGATGATGATATCCACCCCTGTGCACAGGGCTGTGCGGATCAATGCCCCCAGGTTCTGTGGATCTTCTATCTGATCCACCACAAGCGCCCAGTAGGGGGTCTGTTGCTGCTGGATCCAGGGCACGATATCCGATCCATTGTGCACGGGAAACACCGATGTCCTGGCGGCAATGCCCTGGTGGGTGTTTGATCCGGTCAGTTCATCAAGATGTTCCGGATCTGTGACAGAGACCTTTATGCCGGCGTTTTCCGCCAGAAACACCATTTTATCCCCCCGTTTACGGGAACGGCTCCGGGAAATAAAAAGGGTTTCAAACCGCCGTCTTCCTGCCTTCAGTGCCTCATATACACTGTGAAATCCAAAAAGAAGATCCGTGTTTTTTCCTTTGATGTTTTCTTTGCCGCTGTTTTTTGTCACAGGATTTACATTTCCTTTTCAAAAATCCGACACAACTGCGCAGATGCGGTTTCCAGGTCATCGTTCACCAGCACATACTGGAACATATGCTTTTGGGCGATCTCCTGTTGTGCATTTTCCAGGCGCCGGGCAATGGTTTGTGGATCATCGGTGCCGCGGTTTTCAAGGCGCCGGCGCAATACGGCAAGAGAAGGAGGCATGATGAATATTGATACCGGATCCAAACCGGATGCCATGATCTGCCCTGCCCCCTGGACATCAATGTCCAGCAGCAGGGTATTGCCCTTTTCCAGCTGTTCTGTCACAAAGGCTTTGGATGTGCCGTAATAATGGCCATGAACCCTGGCCCATTCCAGCCAGTGACCGGTATCAATCATGTGCACAAACTGGTCCTGGTTGATGAAAAAATAATCTTTGCCGTGGATCTCTCCCGGCCTGGGGGATCGGGTGGTATGGGAAACCGAATAAGACACCCGGGCAAATCGTGCAAGAACCCGTTTGATCAAGGTGGTCTTGCCAGCCCCTGACGGGGCGGATATCACAAACAATTTTCCGTTCTGCTCCATGTTATGCCTCTTCTTGTGTTTCCCCGTCCTGTATCAGGGCTTCAAACCGGGAAGCCACTGTCTCGGCCTGGATGGCCGACAGGATCACATGGTTGCTGTCCATGACAATGATGGCCCGGGTTTTTCTGCCATGGGTGGCATCGATGAGGCAGCGCTC
Organism: Desulfobacteraceae bacterium; assembly: GCA_020201255.1. Classification (GTDB taxonomy): domain Bacteria; phylum Desulfobacterota; class Desulfobacteria; order Desulfobacterales; family Desulfobacteraceae; genus Desulfotignum. The sequence continues at coordinate 2,260 of JAIVHE010000114.1, read as the reverse complement.
GTCACGGGCTTCATCCTTGATGCGCTTCATGGGGCTTGAGTTGGGAGATAAGATGGCCACCACCCGTTCCGCCACCACTGTATTGCCGAAACCAATATTCAACAATGCCTGTTCCATAGTCTTTCCTATGCCCTACATATTAGTATTATGGTGCTACTCAATATTCTGCACCTGCTCCCTGATCTTTTCCAGACGGGATTTCAGATCCACCACCATGTGGGATAATGCGGCACTGCCTGCCTTGGATCCGATGGTGTTGAATTCCCGGTTGAATTCCTGGATCAGAAAATTCAATTTCTGCCCCTGGGATCTGTCTGCTTTCATGATTTCTCTGAACTGCCCGATATGGCTTACAATGCGGACAATTTCCTCAGACACGTCGCTTTTATCCGCCAGCACGGCCACTTCCTGGGCCAGACGGATGGGGTCGATGCCGCCCTGTTCCGCCGTCAGCTTTGCCAGGCGTTCTTCCAGCCGTTTTTTGTACAGAACAGGGATCTCTTTTGCCTGTTCTTTGACAAGGACCATCTGGTTTTCAATGGCATCCAGCCTGGCTGCCAGGTCCTGGTAGAGATGGATCCCTTCTTTTTGCCGCATCCGGTCCAGTTCTTTTGCCGCGGTTTCCACACTTTGGGACACCGCCTCCCATAACAGGTTCTGGTCCAGTTGCTTTGCTGCCGGCACAATAATGTTTCTTGCGGCCAGGATATGGTCCAGTGAAGGATCACCGGAAATATTCACACTTTGCTGTACTTGTTGTAAAGCCTGAAACCAGGCCCTGGCTTTTGGCTCATCCACCGCAAATTGATCCAGGTCCGGGGAATCATCCTGAATACTGATGCGGATTTCCATGCGGCCCCGCTGGTGGAACCGGGTGATGATCTTTTTGATATCCTCTTCAAAGACCTGGCAGGTATCGGGCAGATATACCGCAAAATCCAGATGCCGGGAGTTATAGGAACGGACAATCACCTCTGCTGTGATGGTACCCTGGGTATGGACGGCTTTTGCAAAAGCGGTCATGCTTTTTATCATTGTTTTTTCCTTTTGCCGGTCTTTGTATCCAACAGGTATTTGTTCCTGACCTTTTGTAAAAAATTGGTAATCTCAGTGTCTGCATAATCCGGATAGGTCCAGTCCAGAGGAATGAACCCCTGGCGTGCAGTATACATCAACGTCAGGTCGGCATATATATTTTCACCGATATAAATCCTGTGGGAGTAGTCTTTTCCCGTGGCCAGAACAAATCTGGAAGGCAGCAGATATCCTGGATCTATATTGATTCTGCGCTGGCCATTACCGACAAACCGTTGTTCTATGTCATTGGATGCCTGTTTGATGGATGCCAGGTCTGTCTGATCAATAAGGGGTTTAAACGCCAGTATCCGCCGGTACAGCGGAGCCCCCATTTCCCGGTGGTAGTAGTCGGTGAAATCAAAATCAAGCCATCTGGACATCAGATCCACGGGTCCGCCAATGGCTTCCAGCCGGGCAAACACCTGTGCAAACAAGGTTTTGTCCTTCATGAAAACCGACATCACCAGCTTGGCCGGATCCGGGGGTTTGGGCGTACTCATGGCGTATAGGGTTTTGCCTCTTGTGGCAGCATGATGGGGATATCCTCTTTGATCTCATACACGAGTCTGCAGGTCTCACACACCAGACCATCCTCTTTTTCGGTCAAAAAGATCTGTCCTTTGCATTTGGGGCACACCAGAATCTCCAGCAGGTCTTTGGAAATACCCATTTTTTGTCTCCTTTTATGATCTTGAATTTTTTATTTCAAAGCTGTTAGCTGTTAGCCCTTAGCCGTTAGCTATTAATACGCAATTATCCGCTTCCAGTAAACAAAATTTCCCTGCTGTTATCACCGGCTGGCGCACCATACTTTGTTGTGCCCGCCAAGGCATGGGTGTTTATATGATCCTGTATGTTTTATGAGCCAGGCAACGTAATATGAAATTTTCAATTGACATTAAGTCTTGCATGACAAACCGCCCTCCGGCGTTACTGTCTGAATGGCCGGTGCTGTCTGCAAAATAGCCAGGTTATAGAACACCCCTTTTTGGGCCATCAACTGATCCCGGGTGCCCTGCTCCACAATGGTGCCGTTTTTGAGCAGGATGATGCGCGATGCATGATCAATGGTGGACAGCCGGTGGGCAATGACAAAGGAGGTTCTGCCTTTCATCAGGTTTTCCAGGGCTTTGTTCACCACCTGTTCCGCCTGGGAATCCAGGGCGGAGGTGGCCTCATCCAG
>JAIVHE010000424.1 GCA_020201255.1 Desulfobacteraceae bacterium | reverse complement strand
AACGTTTCTGGAAAGAGAAGGGGCCTTTTGCATTCGCCCTGACAAGCAGAGAATTTCCCCCGGTCCTGTTGGAACCTGAAGAATGGATTTTCGGTCATACGGCAAAAGATGTGCTCAAGGAATTGATGCAGTTCCACCAGAAAAAAATGGCCTTTGTCCGTGGTGCATTCAATCCAAAAAACCAGGCCATCCTGCGCCCTGAAAATTTGATTCCCTGGAAACTCAACCCCTTTCCAGAGGAATGGAACCATATGACGAGTGATTTTTTTATGCCCCAAGGACATCTGACACAGGTGGTGGCAGATCATATCAATACCGCTTCCGGCCAGGGGGATGAAAATGTGCAGGTAGCAGCTGCGTTTTTTGTGCTTTTGGAAAAAAATCTGGATGCCATGGGGTATATTCTTTTACAGCCCGATGCAGGGTCCAGGTATGCGGCGATTCGAAAATATCTGGCGGAATGGGAGGATGATGAGGCGGATGCCGGTCTGATATGAGGATTTGGATCATACCGCATCATTGAGGATCAGGTCGCATAACAGCTGTTTATAGTTGATACCCGCTTTTTGAAATCCCTTGGTGCCATATTTCATATTGCCTTCCAGTACAAAATATTGGCTGCCCGATGCCAGAATATCAATGCCTACGTCGTCCCATCCGCATTGTTTTGCGGTTGAAAGGGCCAGGTCCAGGGCGGGTTTGGGCACAGGATCAAAACAGATGGTGCCGCCCTGGAACAGATTGGTTTTAAATGAAGGTTTTCGGGCAATCCGCCAATAGGCGAGCACCACTTTTTGACCGATGACAATGATGCGCATATCTTTGTCCACGGGCAGGTATTCCTGGATATAGGCCGGGCCTTTCCGGGTCAGATATGCGGTCAGGTCCGCCTGATTTGCAATCAGAAAAATACCCTGTCCCCTGGCCGATCCTCTGGGTATTTTGGCGATAAAGGGAAAGGCAAACCAATCTTGAATGGTTTTTTTTTGTTTTTGTCCGTAAAATACCCGGGTTCTGGGGTGGGGGATGCCGCACATCTGGAATATGGCGGTCTGCCGGATTTTATCCATGGCAAAGGTATAGGTGTGGAAACTGGGAAAGGTCGGTTTTCCCATGGCGTTGAAAAGATCGGCATAATAGGCTGTGGGATACAGCACCCGCCGGGCCGATAACAGGGCCTGTCTTTCCTGGATGTCGTAATCCAAAAAATTGGGGCGAAATCCCAGAGTCCGGATGCCGGGACAGCCCGCAAGACGTGCCCCGATGGCCACCGGTCTGTGCAGCCGGGTCATGGGGTATCGATCCGGGGGGTTGTGGTATCGGTACACACCGGCTGCACTGCTGCCCGTACGCAGGGGATTGTTTTGGCCATCTGCTGCAGTTGGACCAGATAGGTTTTCATGTGCGTTTCCAGCGGTTTTTTTCAGGTGATTACGGTTCCAGATACCCCCGGGGATTTTTTTTCTGCCAGTTCCAGGTATCTTTGCACATATCATCCAGGGTCTTGTCTGCCTGCCACCCCAGCTCTTTTTCGGCTTTTGCGGGATCAGCCCAGCAAGCAGCAATATCACCGGGTCTTCTGGGAACGATGTCATAGGGGATGGCGTGGCCGCAGGCCCGGGCAAATCCCTGGATCATTTCCAGAACGGAAAAGCCTCTGCCGGTTCCCAGATTGTAGGTAACGATTCCGGGATTGGAAAACAGTTTGGGCAGGGTTTTGATGTGGCCACGCGCCAGGTCGGTCACATGGATGAAATCGCGCACCCCGGTGCCGTCCGGGGTGTCATAGTCATTGCCGAACACCTGAACCCGGTCCAAAGATCCGATGGCTACCCGGGATATATAGGGGACAAGGTTGTTGGGGATTCCCTGGGGGTCTTCACCGATCAGGCCGCTGGCATGGGCCCCCACCGGATTGAAATACCGCAGCAGGGCAATGTTCCATTCCGGGTCTGAATGAAAAAGATCCGTAAGAATCTCTTCGATCATCAATTTGGTTCAAGGTGCCGGTAATATTGTTATGAAAATAGGTCAACGGCATGGCCATGGATTCACCCACCGCCTTGAGGCCGGCAAAGTGGATCACGGCATCTGCATGGCACCGGGAAAAGATCTGGTGAACTGCTTGTTCATCCAGAAGATCCGCCTGGAAAAAATCCAGTGATTTTCCGGTGATCTTTTCCACCCGAATCAAGGATTCTTTGGAACTGTTGGACAGGTTGTCCAGTACTGCCACATCATAGCCTTCATCTAAAAGCTCCACGCAGGTATGGCTGCCGATATATCCTGCACCGCCGGTGACAAGTATTTTCATTGCATATCCTTGTAAGGTTGTAAGATGATCGTGTGTTTTTTGGCCGCATTCATGAACAAATCATTGCATATCCTGCATTCTTTGCAAAATTTTGTGCAATTTGCAAGGGTATTGAGAAAATCCGGTCCCAGTTTTTTGTTGTCAATACAATAGGAATCAGCCAGAAAACGGGTAGTATCCATGATTTCCAGAAGATTGCCGTCAAAAGACTGCCGGGTGTATGCGGCAATAACCTTGCGCAGAAAATTGGCCCCCAGGGTCCTGCCGCTGAGTTTGATGGTATCGGCCAGACCGGCATAGGCTGCCATGTCTTCGGGGCGGATAAAAGGAGAGCGCAAAAACAGGTGGGGATGGTGATAAAAGGTATTATGACATCCCAGGGTACGGGTGATCCGGTGGGTCTGCTCCTGGACCAAACCCGTGTTGGACAGTGAAATCTGGGCGTCGTGGGTAAGTTTAAACGGACAGTGCAAAAGACAGCCTTCATTGGCCATCAGCTCAATGCCGATGTGTGGATACGCCTGTCTGATACTGGTGACGGTTTTTTCAAGGGCGTGAAAATCCCGGTTCAAAGACCGGTCCAGGATCAGTTTTCCAGGCAGCCGGAACCCGGTTCTCTCGATGGCTTCCAGAAGAAAAAAGGCTTTTTGGGCATTGTCTATCATCATGTTAATGCCGGGAACGGCTTCGAGCTTTGTGATCAGATCATGACCGGTTCCGGCCAGGGACTGCAAAAGATACAGGTCGGAAAATACAATTCCCTGGATGCAGATGGTGGGAAACAATTTTTCCAGGCTGTCCAGGGTCTGGCGCAAAAAAAGATCATCCAGATAAAGATTTGGGTGAACAAAACGTGAATTCAGCAGACAATAGGCGTTTATTTTCGACAGCCTGCCCAGGGTTTTTGCAGGCAGCAAAGGATCCACGGCCTTGCATCGCACCCGGGCATCAAGAACCGGGCCGGAAAAAAGAGCAAAATAAACGGATGCCAGATTGCTGCGGTTTTCAGCCAGGAATTCTGCATAGGTGATGTCCGGGATGAAGGGTACCGATAATTTCATGGTGATATGATACAATACGCAATGGTTTCTTGGCAATCCATTATAGTAGATATGCAGCGGTTTTTGCAAAATTACGGGAAAAACAGATGTTGTAACATTGACAGGCACAAGGGCCGTGGTTAAAATAGTAACATTCAGGCAGGTTTACCTGAATCGAATAAACCATAAGGAGAATTTACAAATGATTGAACTGACAGATCCTGCCAAAGCGCAGATTGATGACTATTTTCAGGGGAAGGAACCGACCCCTATCCGGATATTTCTCAACTCCGGCGGCTGAGGAGGTCCCTCCCTTGCCATGGCTCTGGATGAGCCTAAAAACACGGATGACAGCTTTGACATCAAGGGCCATAAATTTGTTGTTGACAAAGATTTTATGGAAAAAGCGGAACGTATAAAAATTGACTTTACAGGCATGGGGTTTGCCCTGGATTCCAATATGGATCTGGGCGCTTCCGGATGCGGCAGCTGCGGTTCCGACGGCTCCTGCGGTGACTGATGGCAGGCTGTGATGTTTACAAAGGCGCCCTGATGGTATGATGGGGCGCCTTTGTTGTTTATGCCCCCAATTGTAAGCCTTGGTATTATGGAATTCTACAAAATTTGTGATATGTGGGTGTGATTTATGGCACGATTTGTGTGGACAATTGTGGTGGCGGCCCTTGTGGTTGGCATAATTTCTTGCATTGCCGGCTGTGGTGATAAAAATGCAGCAGACAAGGAAATGGTGTTTGGCAACTGGGCCCATTACCGGAATCGGGCCTTTATCCTGCTGATCATCAATCCCAAGGGGAGTTGGCAATCTTCGGTGCGCATTGCAGATGCCACATCTAAAATCGTTGCCAATAAAGGTGATGCCGAAGGTACCTGGCATCTGCAGGAAAACCGGTTGATTTTTACGGTAATGGAATCCAGCATTGAAAATGTATGGGAAAAAAACAACACCTATGTTTTTGATATCGTGGAATTAACCGATCAGCGCATGCTGCTGCAAGAGGAAAATCAAAGGGTGGCAAAATGGGAAAAAACCCGGGCCAAAAAACCTGGTGAAGAGCCTGAAAATACCGCAGTGGTTATTCCCATGGCGCCCATCGCTGTAAATTTGAACAAAATCAGTTCCGGAGCCCCTGACCGGTATCTTTGTTTGAATATGGAACTGGCCCTCAAGGAACTGATGCCTGGCCAGCAAGTATCCCGGCTGCACCCCAGGGCCAAAGAAGCCCTCCTTTTGTTTCTCAGTTCTCTTATTCACAGTGATGTGGAAGATTTTGATAAGGTCAAAGCGCAGAAATCCAGGCTGGTGGAGGTGCTGAATCCTTATATGGACGGCGTTATCAAAGATATTAATATCAAACGCGTGGTTGTGTCCACCTCCATGGAAAGGGTGGAGGAGTTTATTATTGAGCACACCATTAGTGCAGAGAAGGGTGTAAAAAATGGTGCAGAAAAAAAGATTGATTCTGGTGGGGATGATACGGAAAATAATGCACCAAGCATCCCGGCAGATGACCAAAAAACCTGATGGACAATGCTGTTCAATCCACGGATTTGGCAGCTATCAACGTCCCTGATCGGATGGATATCACCGCTTTTTTTTGTGTAAAATAATTGCTGACTCCCAGAGAGCTTCCCATGGCAAGGGTCTGGCCATCCAGAGGGTAGGCAAGCCCCTGAACTATTACCCCTTCCACACGGTCGGACACAGGAATGAGAGAAATCAGGTCTCCGGGTTTTCCCGCAAGGATCAGCCGGTCTCTGATCAAATATATTTCATTGTGGGCATCAATGATCCTGGCCCGGATGCTGCTGTCTGCCAGTCTGGCCAGCAGAAAAATATTTGCCAGGGTATGGTCCAGTCTTGTGCCGGTGGCAGCCACAAAAGTGATGTCATCAGCCCCCTGGTCAAGGGCATGGACCATGCACAATTCCGTATCGGTCCGGTTTTTGCGGACAGGATAAGGTTGGATGTTGATCCCCTTTTTTTGAAAAAACTGCAGCGCCTTTGGTGCAATGGAATCCAGATCCCCCATGATGATATGGGGAAGACAGCCCAGTTGCAGCAGATGGCCGGCCCCGCCGTCTGCTGCGATGATCAGGTCTGCGCTGGCCAGAAGATCGGCAACATGCTGCTTCCATTCCATTTTCCGGTCAATGTCCAAAGTTCCACCGGCAATGATGATACATTTCATATCTGCGTCCTTATCACAAAACAACCGGCGTGAAAACCGGTATTT
>JAIVHE010000423.1 GCA_020201255.1 Desulfobacteraceae bacterium | reverse complement strand
CCCGTTTGTAATGAATTTCAAACAGCGGTCAATCCGAACACCAATCTGGCCAGGTGTTTTCGGTGTGAGATTATGCCGAGCTCGGCATAATCTCACTTATCCCGAGTAATTTATTATGCTGAGTAACTCTTAATATCTTGATAGTGACAATATTAATAATAAATCGCTCGGCATAATAATTTGATAATATCTCCTTTATAAGAAACCTGTTACAAAAAAGGAGATATCATGGAAAGATTATTCATTTATCCAACAGTAATTCAACGTATGCGAAAGGGTCCAATAGGAGTCCATATTGATTCATATGTGGATTATTTGATCAAAAATGGTTTTTCAAAAAAAACATCCTGTCGCAGAATTCGGCTTATTGCAGACTTCAGCCGATGGCTTGAACGTAAAAACTTATCAATAAATGGCATAACCGAACAGACAATAGATACATATCTTAGATATCGAAAATTGACATCATATATAAATGATTGTGATAAACCAGCTTTGAGAAGGTTGCTAAGGTTATTGCGCGAATTAAATGTTATAGATGAACAGGCTGTTCCTAAAACTGATAAAACTCAAGCATCAACCATTGAAGAAGAATTTACAGTTTATTTACGGCAAGAGCGAAGGCTATCATATAAAACAATTGTTAATTATATTCCTACTGTAAAAAATTTTATAGTTGCATGTTTCGGCGATAACAGTATTCGATTTAATCGATTATGCTCTAAAGACATTATCGAATTTGTACAACGATTTGTTAATAAATCAAACAGTTCATCTTCTTCAGAAAAAATGACCACAGCATTGCGGACTTTTTTACGATATTTGTGGCATAAAGGTGAACTCACTACTAATCTGGCATTGTGCGTACCCAGTGTTGCAAAATGGAAATTAGCCTCCTTGCCGAAATTTATAAATTCTGATCAAGTTCAAATTGTTTTACAAAGCATCAATCGGAAAACATCTATAGGAAAACGAAATTATGCCATCATGCTCTTATTATCGCGGCTTGGCCTCCGTGCTGGTGAAATTGTTGCTTTAAAAATAGAAGACATAGATTGGGAAAATGGCGTTATCATCATATTTGGTAAAAACAAACGAAAAGATCGGTTCCCAATCCCACATGATGTTGGTGAAGCAATTGCTATATATTTGAAAAGTGGGCGTCCAAATTGTTTAAGCCGTTGTGTTTTTGTCAGGCATAAACCTCCAATATCCGGATTTAAAAACTACATGGCCATATCTTCAATGGTTCATAGAACCCTTGACCGTGTTGACGTCGGAAAGGACTTACCTTACATAGGAGCCCATTTATTTCGTCATGTTCTTGCAACCGAAATGCTTCACCGGGGATTTTCTCTTGGAGATATTGGTGAAATTCTGCGTCATCAAAATCCAAACACAACAGCCATTTATGCCAAGGTTGATATTAATGCTCTAAAATCATTAACAAAACCATGGCCAAAGGAGGTGTAGAATGAAGCACCTGAGATATGCCGTAGAAGAATATATCAATATGCGACGTGGACTGGGCTATAAACTTATATACGAAAGCAAGGCCTTAAACGATTTTGTCTCATTTTTAGAGCAGGAAGATTCAGATCACATTACAACAAAGTTGGCGCTAAACTGGTCAACAAAGCCTAAAAATGTTCAGCCTAATTGGTGGGCAAGGCGACTCAGTATGGTCCGATGTTTCGCAAAATACATGAACACCATTGATCCCAAAACAGAAATCCCTCCTTTAGACCTCTTACCTTCACGCAAACAACGACCAACGCCCCGCATCTTCAGTAATGACGAGATTATTCAAATACTAAATACCGCAAAAACATTACCACCAGCAACTGGCTTACGTAGATGGACATATTATTATTTTTTTGGTCTTTTATCGGTAACAGGTATTCGACTCAGCGAAGCAATTAAGCTTGACTGTGAAGACATAGACCTTTGCAAAAATATCTTATCCATTCGTGATACTAAATTCATCAAATCACGAATAGTGCCTATTCATACCTCAACAAGTAACAAACTAAAAGAATACATACAGCATCGGGATACTTTTTTCGGAAAACAACCCGGCAATAGTTTCTTTGTATCTGAAAATGGAAAGCCATTAAAAGTGCAAACTGTTTTATGGACATTCCGCAGAATTTTTGAACAATTGAATTTGAAAATGCCTCCAGGCAGTAGTGGGTCTCGTACGCACAGCTTTAGACATACCTTCACAGTAAACACATTGATGAATTGGTATCGATCTGGAATGGATGTAGATTTGTGTATGACTCGCTTATCAGCTTTTCTTGGACATACCTGTGTAACGAACACATACTGGTATTTGTCGGCTGTTCCAGAATTATTATCATTGACGACTGCTCTGCTGGAAAAAAGAGAGGAGGATTTATCATGAAAAAAGAACCAACTTTTCCATCTTTGCTTGAATCATTTTTTACCGTTCGTCTTATAAAACAAAAGGGTGCAAGCCCAAATACAATCGCCTCTTATAGAGATTCTTTTCGTTTGTTATTTGAGTTTGTACAAAAGCAATTGAAAAAATCCCCGACAGACCTAACCGTCAATGATTTAGATGCTTCTTTCATAGGGTCCTTCCTTGACTATCTTGAAAACAACCGTAAAAATGGACATAGTAGTCGCAACCTTAGATTGGCGGCCATTCGTTCTTTTTTTAAGTATGTGGCACTGGAGGAACCCGGTAAAGCAGCGCATATTGAACGAATTTTAGCAATTCCCAAAAAAAGAGAGACAAGAACTTTAATCGACTTTTTAACTCGTCCAGAAATTAATGCATTATTAGCAGAACCTAATAAAAACAGATGGGCAGGCCGTCGTGACTATGCTATGCTGATGCTTACAATCCAAACTGGCCTACGTGTTTCAGAGTTAATAAATCTTCGGTGTCAAGACATGATTTTGGATACAGGAGCTCATGTTAGATGCCATGGTAAAGGACGCAAGGACCGTTGCACTCCGTTAACAAAAAAAACGGCTCAAGTAATGAAGGCCTGGATTCGTGAACAATGCGATTTGTCTCCAAATGTTCTATTTCCAAACGCTCGGGGCAAAGCCCTAAGTAGGGATGGCGTTCAATATATACTTTCAAAATACATAAAAATTGCACAGAATAATTGTCCTACCTTAAAAACCAAGCGTATTACACCTCATACACTCAGGCATACAGCTGCAATGGAATTGCTTCAAGCTGGTGTTGACAGATCAGTAATTGCCCTTTGGTTAGGTCATGAATCACCAGAAACAACACAAATATATTTGAAAGCGAATTTAGCCATGAAAGAAGAAATTTTATCAAAAATCAGACCATTAAATGTAAAGGCTGGCCGTTTTCGACCTAAGGATCATCTGTTGGATTTCCTTAATAGCCTTTAATAAAACTTAAATATTATCCAAAGTAAATTCTGTTTGACTTGTTCGTTTGGCCAGTAAATCTAAATTGTTATATAATCATGCGTGTGATTGCTCAGCATAATAAGGTATGTTGTTCCTCAGATCAAACAACTCCCGGGATGAAAACCTGTTTTTCATAAAGCACCTCCTTTTTGAGTGTTTTCAAGATGCCTTGTTTATACCACCGGCAATCACCCCCTGTCATTTGCGTCTTGAACACAAAACCGGATTAGTCTGGCAGTATCCTTATAATTATCAGTGAGTTACATTGATGATGCCTCTTAAAATCAAAACCTGATTACTTTGTTGAAATCCACTTATATTACAGTAGTTTACCATGGCCATGTGTCTTAAAATCAAAATCCGATTAGTCGGGGGAAGACGGACAATATATCCTGTATAACCGGATGGTTCGGAACAATATCAGTCAAAGTCGGATTACTTTGTTGAAATCCATATACATTACAATAGCTTATAATTACCATGCGTCTTAAAATCACCAGTTGATCAGTCGGGAATGGCGGGTAATGGTATCATTCATAACCGGATGGCCCGGAACGAACATGGCGGGTGATCTGAAAAACCAAATATTGGATAATGACAGCGTGCTTTCTTCCCAAATGGGCCACTATGACATCCATTGGCACAATCGGGTCTGTCTGATGTGATTGCGGTAAAAAAAAGACGGAAGGATTTTTCGGTAGTGCCGGTTGATCAGCGGGAGGATCTTTCGATTGTTCCTGTTGATCGATTGCGTCAAGCTTATCGGTCAGATAGTTGTTTTTGAAATATGCTTTGTTTTTCCGGTTCCATTCTTCACATTGTCTTCGATGAAGTTCATTTTGACATGCCGGACTGCATGTCTTTTGCCGGTTTATTTGTTGCGGAATTGGTTGAAACCATTTCCGGCAAATACTGCAGGGACGTTTTCTACGGATATTTTTTGCCATTGTATATTCTCCAGTGTTCAAAACTGGACAAGAAATATACGTAATATGGCGTGCTGGGAAGCGGCGGCGGGATATTGGCGGGATAGCGGGGTATTTTTTTTTGTTTTTGGCGGGGTCTTGCGGCGGGGTTAACCCGTTACACTATTTTGTAACTATTTCAGGGGTTGGGCGTTACATTATTTGAATCTTAGCACTCGATGGAAATATTGCCCACGTCAAAGGTGTTCAAAAGCTGTTCCGATACTTCCAGGTTTTCCAGATCCGGCAGAAAATATTGTTTTGTCCGGATCATGTCCATCAAAAAAGTGGGCGTGCCCGTCTCGAACCAGTAGTTTTTGTATTTTCCGCCTTTATCAAAAAACAGCAGGATGTCCTAAGAATTGTAAACCGGCTCACCGCCAAAGGG
>JAIVHE010000113.1 GCA_020201255.1 Desulfobacteraceae bacterium | reverse complement strand
ATTGGTGTGAGCTTAGCGAGCACTTCGTTCATAATGGACACCGGAACACTTTCCAGCTTACGCGAGTTACGAGAACCTATATCAAGGGCGCGGGGTTGGTCACATCGGACAACTCCAGTCGTTTTTGTTCCTGCCCCCGTCAAAGATACAGCAAATCCTGCTGTGCGAGCGAAGTTACCGTCCCTGGTAATCGGTAGCACAACGGGTGTTTTCGTCAGCCGATTAAATGCCAAGACAGATACAATCAGCACAGGTCGTGTTCCCCGTTGTTCATGGCCTGAAGCCGGATCCAGCGAAACCAGGTAAATATCTCCGCGCTCCATCACAGCAGCTCGCTTCCTACCGGCTTGCTTTCCAGCCAGGCGCGATCTTCCTCGCTGATTTCAGCCGATTCATCGCATTGGGCGAGCAATTCATCTAAGCTATAGCGTGTTCGTGGAGTTGGTTCAATAAGCAGTCGGCCGTGTTCAACAGTCAATCCGACAGTTGCACCAGCGTGCAACTGCAACAGGTCGAGGATGACAGGGGGAACGGTCAACATAATTGAGCCACCGACCTTCCGCAGATTTGTTGTGTGCATGATGTACCTCCGACAATTCAAAGTTATATATTAATATAACTTAATCAAATTTAAATTGCAAGGGGGCCAGTTGGGACCGTAAGCATTATGTACCTGTCCACATTTTTTTTCTTCTTCGCTCTATAGGCTTGCGTTATATGAAAACTGGGCAAGGCAGGCACCATCCTGGCGGGTACCCAGCCATTCTTTGGCAGTCTGAGCCATGGCTGCCGGATCAAAAGCAGGAGCCTATGATAAATATCTCAAGCCAAACTTTTGATAATCTTCAAGTTTATTGTCCTGAGTGACAAGAACTTCGTTGTCGGTATCCTGCAGTACGTCCAACAGTACGTCCAATTTGCTTTTCTTTATTTGGTCAGGTTCAAATACAAGCCAAAGCAAAATATGCGTGTCAATAATATATTTATTCATGGTCCAGAAGTTCTGAGTCAGTCATGGCAAAGTCACTATGCATCTTGAAGCACCCTTTTCCCTTATATGGTCCAAAGTTTCTTTGTTTTTTTTCTTTCTCATAAGGGACAAGCATGGCTATGATTTTCCGGCTTTCACCATACGAGATCAGAAATTTTTCTTTCTTGGTCTTGACTTGCTCTAATGCTTGAACAAGCTCGTTTTGTTGTTCATTGATCTGAATTGACTGCATTTTATGTTCCCTCCAATGAAATGTATTCATATCTTGAGAGTACCGAGTTCTTCCGGCGTATGTTTTATACAAAACTATGTTAGGTAAGATGACTCAGTATCGGCTGCATGTCAAGGGAGGAAACCGGCATCGGCACAAAGCTTATCACGCCGGGCTGACTTCTGATATGAAATGAAGGTGGCGCTAAGAGGTGCTTATGTCTTTTATTATCAATAGTAGGGAGTTCAGCAGCACCAGGATCATATGTGATCTTAGCTTCTACTGTTGTTCCATTTGTTGGAGTTGCTTCTATTACATATGTTTTGTCATGAAAGATCTTGACATTCTGAATATGGCCGTTGAAGCCTTGTGCAATATGTAGTTTGTCCAATGACCAGGTCAACCTCCTGTCCCCATTCCCTTCAGCTTGTGGGAACATCAATGGAATCCGAATACATCTCTATTCCGAGGCGTTCTCCGACTGCCCCAGCCGCAAGTGCGATCATGGGAGAGATGACGATCATCCGGGTTACTTGTCGCTGCTGGCGTTTTTCATAAAACCTGACCTTGCGCTCAAAGACGTACATGGCCGCTTTGTCCACCGATGATTTCAGTTCACAGACGATGAGCAGGCCATTTTTGATGATCACGTCCAACTCCACCTGGTCCGGTCGGCCGAACACCTCGCCGGATTCGTCGTATTCCGTGACATTCTTCACCTGCACACCGAAATTTTTCTCCAGGATTCCGGCCAGAGCGTTGCGGAATGTCCGCTCCGATTGCATGCCCCAACGGGCTCCCAAGCCGCCGATGGTCCGATCAATTTTGGCCATTACTTCTTCGTGCAAACGCTTGAGTTCGATCTGATTGGCATCCCACTTACGGTCAGATTCCGCTTTGGTTTCTACCCACTTACGGTTCTGCTCTTCCCACTTGCGACTTTGCTCTTCCCGATCACGCCTCAGCTCATCAAGCAGCTTGTCAAAACGCGATTCTGTCTCGGCCCGGGGGATGAACTCACCGCGCAGGGCTCTGGCCAGGGTCGCACAAAATGCGGGATCCTGTTCAATAAGTAAAGGCATTTGTTCCAATATTTCACTTTTGATGGTCTCCATGGTTGCTGTCATGATGATTCCTCCCTGGATCATTGTCGATCCACTTCACATTCAAATCAATGGTGTTTTGCTACAACCGACTCCATCTCCGATTGCAAGGCTTCCCCCATTGTCTATCATTTGATTCGATAACATTAGTATAACCATCAAGGCATCAAATGACAATCACAAAAAAAACAGCCAGAGTGATGCCGACTGTCTGAACTGCAATTCCGGGAACACGAACCTCAAAGCCCAGGGCCAGCCCGGACATGAATACGCCACCAGCCATGGCAGCAACGGGTGCTGTATATTGTGCGTATTGGCGATATAAAACAGTCAAAAGTACCAGGCTGAGTCCCAGCACGCCTGCTCCAAAGCCTATGTTTCTGGCTGTATAGGCTGCTGCAACTGTTTCATAAAACAAAGACACCATTATTCCAGCACTGACCAGGCACAGCAAAAACAAACCGGCAGTTACACGGACGATACGCCCCCTGTTAACTGTTGAGGTTGGCAAATGGGCCGGCACTGGAGCTGAGACTGATATGACCCTGCCCATGGATAGAAGCGGGTTTCCAATTCCAATCATATTTTTCCTTAGAGAGATACCTTCAAAAAGTTTGAGGGCAACAAGGTCGGCGTTTCCCTGTCCGGCGCCAGGCACAGGGATATTGTTTTTTCGTTTCCTCAGACAACTTGCTTGACATACACGGAAGACAAAGCTTAAACACCTCTTTTGGGCATCAAAAAGCACACTCTAAAACCATTTCAGCCCATGATCAAAGCAATATTTTTCGTAAAAACAATATGTTACTGGGTAAGGCCTCCCAATCAGCCGATGCCGTTATCTGCTGCCACACCGGATGCTCCAGATCCGGCCGGAGAAAAAAACGTGGTCTGTCCCCGATTTCTGTCCCCGATTTCTTGGAAGCATCTATGGCGTAGCGCAGGTCATGGTTGAACAAGACCCCGTTGCACGCGTAAATGCCATAGGCTTCCCGGTAATTGAGGTCAGGTTAATTTTCGGCGGCTCGGTTTACAAGCTCGGTGAATTCTTGGAGGGACTGGGTTTTATAAACCTTTCTGGTTAGAGTCCGCAGGTTTTCGATGGACTGAAGAGACTTAATTTTCTCTTGGAGGGAACCTGGTAAAGGACCATGAAAGTCTCCAGCTACATCTATAAGGGTATCTTGCGTAGCCTTAATTTCAGCATGCTTTTCCCATTTACCCTTTTCCTGTTTTAACCACTCTTCAGCCCGCTGTCTTTCTTCTTGTGCGCCTTGTTCCATCCACTGATCAGCTAAAGTTTCCATTATT
>JAIVHE010000422.1 GCA_020201255.1 Desulfobacteraceae bacterium | reverse complement strand
CGCTGCCCGGCTCCAGGCGGAAGCGGTAAAAGAGTTTGCGGCAGCCCCCGGGAAAAATTATGAAATCCTCACCCGGGCGTATAAGGATCTGGGCAATACCTATATCAGTCTCACATCCTATGTTCAGGCTGCGGACGCTTTTTCAAAAGCCCTGGATTTCAGTGAAGGTGACAGGGTAAAGGCCAACCTGGGATTTTTACTGGGAGATGCCTATCAGAAGGGAAATATCCTGCCAAAAGCCCGGGCCGCTTTTGAACAGGTGGCAGATACCGATGATTCCGTATGGGCACGCCTGGCCCGTCAACGTCTGACTACTCTGGAACTGGCCCGAACCGTCAGCAATTCATAAGGGAAAAAATCCAACCGTGCCGGGTCATCGCATCTTTATTATAATGGAACAACCCAAGGAACGAATGGCCTATACGGCCTTTTTTGAAGATCTTGGATTTCTGGTGGACGCTGTTCCGCAAGGATCGGATGCACTGGCATATCTTACTGAAAAGAAACCGGATATTGTCATTGCCGATGAATCCACCCCGGGATTTGATACCAAAGGCTTTTTAGAACAACAGATTCTTGTGCACAACCTGTGCAAAACCATCATTATTACCCCGGAGCCGGTGGTGGAGCATGCCGTGGACCTGATGAAGAACGGGGCACTGGATTATCTGATAAAACCTGTGGACATGCGGCAGCTGGAACTTTGTGTCCGGCGCGGACTGCTGCTGCAAAAAGCGGCATCACCACAAACAAAAAAACATGATCCCCCGAAGAAAACAGTGGTCATTATCACCCGGAACCAGGCCATGCAGAACTTGCTGCACCTGGCCGAACGGGTGGCGGATTCCAGTGCATCGGTTCTGATTCAGGGTGAAAGCGGCACAGGCAAGGAATTGTTTGCCAGGTATATCCATGAGAAAAGCAACAGATCTTTTCAGCCTTTTGTGGCTGTCAACTGTGCGGCCCTGCCGGAAAACCTTCTGGAAAGTGAATTGTTCGGCCATGAAAAAGGTGCTTTTACCGGTGCCATTGCCCGGAAAATTGGAAAATTTGAACTGGCACACAAAGGCACCCTTTTTCTGGATGAAATTACGGAAATGCAGTTTCATCTCCAGTCAAAATTACTCCGGGTACTGCAGGAAATGACCGTGGACCGGGTCGGCGGGACCCAGCCGGTGGAGGTGGATGTCCGGGTCATTGCCACCACCAACCGCAGTGCCTCACAGGCCGTGGAAAAAAACGATTTCAGGCAGGATTTGTTTTACCGCCTCAATACAATTCCCCTGGTGATCCCCCCGCTGCGGGACCGCATCGATGACGTGAAGCTGCTGTGTGATTTTTTGATCAAAAAATATTGTAAACTTGACAGACGCAATGTCAAAGCAATGACAGCAGATGCACTGTCCATATTAATACGGCACCCTTTTTACGGTAATGTCAGAGAACTTGAAAATATTGTTCACCGCGCTGTATTGCTCACCACCTCAGACCGAATAACCCCCCAAGACCTTTTGCTGGATGATGCCGGTACCAATAAAAATTTCATGCTGCAGCCACAACAGGAACCACCATCAGATATGGTATCCGGTTCTTTAAAAGACATGGAGCAGAAAATGATTTTCAAAACCCTTGACCAGACCGAGGGCAATCGGACCCATGCCGCAAAAATTCTGGGGGTATCTGTTCGCACCCTGCGCAACAAACTCAAGGAATATAAAGAAGCTGATTAATGGAAAAAATGCCCAAGGTCAGATTTTCGGCATTTAATTTGCATGCTTTTAATTTGCATAACATGTGAAAACCTGAAATGCTTTATTTGTGAGGTGCATATGGTTGGGGAAAAGAAGAAAATGACAGAGACAAACGCTTTTACCAGAACATTGAAACAGGCCCTGGGAAGATCTGATATCGCTTGTGGAGCAGAGGGTTGCGGCACAGATACCGATTTTTATCAGGCCCCTTTTTTTCCCATGGCAGGCAAAAAAAACAACACAACAGATGGATGTTATTCAGATGCAATGGACATTGATACCCAATTGATGCATCTGATGAATAACAATATCACATACCGCAGCACCACCCGGATGCTGCAGCAGAAAATGATTTCCGGCTGGTCCATAATCCCGCCCACCCGGATGCAGACCCTCAGACAGGGTATGTACGGATGCCCAATGTGGATCATCTGACGGAGATCGCAGATATGCTGGTGGCCAAAAGAAGTTATGAGGCAAGTGTCACTGCTTTGTCCGCCACCAAGGATATGGTTACAAAAGCCCTTGAAATTGGCAGATAGTGCACAACATATGCAAAGATAATCCAAAGCGCAACCACCGGAGCAATGCCCGGCACCAAACCGACCAGCAACGCGAATAAATTACGTAAAAGGAGACATTGTGGCAGATATCAATAACATCGGCAATAAGATCAGCCTGCATACCGAACCTGTCAACAGCCGGGTGTACAGAAGAGATCCAGAGTTTGCCCAGCGGCTGAAAGAAGCGGTATCAGATGTGAATGACCGGCAGCATATTGCCGATGATTCAATCCAGGCGGTCATCAAGGGGGAAATGGGGATTCATGAAGGGATGCTGGCCCTGGGCAGGGCCAGTACCTCCCTGAAAGTGCTGGCCCAGGTGCGCAACAAGGCCATGACAGCATACAATGAAATCATGCGCATGCAGGTATAGGCGCGAAAAGAGGGGGGTATGAATCCTGTTATCGAAAAAATCATCACCACACTCAGGGAATTGCCGCTTTCCCGTAAAATTGCCCTGGGTGTTCTGGCCATGGCAGTGGTTGCCGGATTTACCACCATGTTTCTCTGGGCCAACAAAACCCAGTTCAAGACAGCCTACAGCGGATTGACACAAGAAGATGCAGCGCTTGTGGTGGAGAAACTCAAGGAAACCAATACCCCGTATCGTCTCACCGGGGACGGGACCACCATCATGGTGCCCGAATCCCTTGTGTATGATGTCCGGCTGACCATGGCAAAGGACGGAATACCCAAAGGCAGCGGTGTGGGGTATGAGATTTTTGACAAAACAGAGTTCGGTACCACGGAATTTGTGCAGAAAATCAATCAAAAAAGGGCGCTGCAGGGAGAGCTGGCCCGGACCATTGCGGCGTTTAATGAGGTAAAAACCGCCAGGGTCATGATTGTTTTGCCAAAAGAGTCAGTATTTGTGGAAGAAACCAAGCAGCCGTCAGCATCGGTTCTGCTGGAACTCAACACCGATCTTGGAAAAGAAGAGGTCGGTGCAATCGCCCACCTGGTGGCCAGCTCTGTCCAGGATCTCACCCCCAAACTTGTAACCATTGTGGATACTGCCGGCCGGATTCTGTTTGAAGGCAAAACAGTAGAAGAGCAGGCAAAAATTGATGCGGAAAATCTGGCAGAGGCCCAGTTCCAGTATAAGGTGCGGTTTGAAGAAAACCTGACCCGCAGAATCCAGACTATGCTGGAGCGGATCGTGGGCAAAGACAAGGCCATTGTCCGGGTGATTTCGGAAATGGATTTTTCCAGAAACAGCGTGAATGAGGAAATTTATGACCCCTTTGAGCGGGGAGGGGAATTCGTAAGAAGCAGAAAAAACAAGGCGGAGCAGGTGGTGCAGCTTACCGAAGACATTGGAATCCCCTCCAGCGTCAATCCCATTGTGGAAGAAGATCTGCCGGGGGAAGGTGTCACCGAACGGGTCAACAAAAGCGATGATACCTTTAACTACGAGATCAGCCGGCGGATACAGGAAACAAAAAAACCCATGGCAGTGCTCAACCGGCTTTCCGTGGCAGCTGTCATTGACGGAAAATATGAAGACCAGACCGATGAACAGGGTAACCAAAACCGGGTGTATGTTCCCAGATCGGATGCGGAGATGCAGCAGTTTGAAAATATCGTGGTCCGGGCCATGGGATACAATGAAGACCGAAACGACCAGGTTTCCATGGAATCGTTTCCCTTTGCCTCCATTGCGGATCTGGACCAGGAAGATCCTGCCGTCACTGGCTGGCGTATGGTCCAGGAAGAATATGGCCGGCTCATTGCCAATATGCTGCTGGTGCTGGTACTCTTTTTGTTTGTGATCCGTCCCATTATCAAAACCGTGCGGGATATCAAAGATACGGTGGAACAGGATATGCTGCCGGAACCCGATGACATGGACCAGATAGAAGATACGGAAAAAGAACCTGATTTTTATGAAATGGACGGCAGCCAGCAAAAAGAATTTATCGAGCTCATGACCGATGAACAGAAACAGGAGTTTTTCGATAAAATGACGCCCGCAGAGCGGATTGCATACCTTGCCAACATGCCGGTTGTTGATAAAGCCAGGTATTATGCACAAAAAGATTCGGTCAAAACCACCAACATTGTCAAGGCCTGGATCAGTGAAACACAGACAGATGAGGAGTAAGCTTCCATGGCAGATGTATTAGACCCTGAAAACATTGCAGGACCTCAGAAAGCCGCAATTTTTCTGTTGGCAATGGGAGAGGATTTTGCCTCCGGTGTATTTGAAAAAATGAATGACCAACAGATTTCAGATGTGGTTTTTGAGATGTCCAAAATCACGAACATCTCCCCTGAAATGCTCAAGGCGGTTTGCATTGATTTTGTGGAGCGGTTTGAAGGGGACACCAAAATGATTGTGGAGGGTGATTCCTTTATTAAAAATGTGGTATCCCGCACCATGAAAGGTGATCAGGCCAAAGCGCTCCTGGATGATCTGGAAAGAAAGAAACAGGACAAGCCCTTTATCTGGAGCCGGAATGTCAATGTGGCAACCCTTGCCGGATATGTGGAAGGAGAGCATCCCCAGACCGTTGCCATGATTCTGGCACATATGCCTGCCGAGATTTCTTCGGAAATTCTCATGAGTTTGCCGGAGGAGAAAAAAGGAGATATCGCTTTGAGAATCGCCAAACTGGGACAGATTTCCGAAGATGTGGTCCGGGATGTGGACCGGGCATTGAAAACGGAAATGAGCGGTGCAGTGGGTCCCGGCGGCAAGGTTTGCACTGAAAACCGCCACCGAAGAAATGAAGGAAAAGATATTTTCAAATCTGTCCCAGCGGGCCGGTGAGATGCTCAAAGATGATCTGGAAGCCATGGGACCTGTGCGGTTGACAGAAGTGGAAGAAGCCCAGCAGGCAGTTGTACGGGCTGCCAAGGAGCTGGAGGCCGACGGCACCATAACCCTGGGAAAAGGAAAAGATGATGTCCTTGTCTGATGCAAACGACGATACATTCACTCCTGTTGATATCGGGGCCCTTGATAGTTTTGAAGCAGAAGTATCCCGCAAAAAGGATACAACAGATCCGGATTACGAACGGTTTACCCTGTTGATTGATCCTTCACAGTTCGAAACCGGCAAGCAGGAAGGGTTCAAAGCGCTTTATTCAGATGAAAAGGATAAAAAGGCAGATCCGTTCAAACCATTATTCGCCGTAAAGCAAAAACCGGGGGCAGAGCCGGAATCAGCAAAAAAAACACAAAGCAAAGGGCCTGGCAGTCCCGGGTCTGATCCGGAACATATTGTTTCTGCTTCTTTGGAAGAAAAGGCCACTGAGCAGGGATTTGCCAAAGGATATGAAGACGGATGTGAAAAAGGGCGTTCCGAGGGATATGAAGAGGGTTTTGCAAAAGGCCGGGAAGAGGGACTTGCCGATGGTCACGCAGAGGGGTTTGCCAAAGGAGAAGCAGAAGGATTTGCCAAAGGGGAAGCCGACGGTGTAAAAAAAGGAGAAAAAGCGTCCCGCAAAGAGGCTGCTCCTATTCTGGACAGCCTGGAAAAGTCTCTATCGGCAGTGGATACCGTCTTGAACGATGTGGTGGATGCCCATGAGCAGGACCTTGTGGAACTGGTGTTCAAGATTGCCGAAAAAACGGTGTTCGCCAGCCTGGATACAACAGATGATATCGTGCGCCAAACGGTTGTGGATGCGCTGAAAACCCTTGCCCAGCCCAGAGACATTGAGCTGAGTATTTCTCCGGAAGATTATGAATACATTGAAATGGTCAAAGACAGCTTTTTTGAGACAGTGGGATCTTTGCAGCATGTGGCGGTGAAATCCGATCCCATGGTTCACCGGGGCGGATGCCGCATCGAAACCGATACCGCTTCCGTATCCACAGATCCTCAAGCCAAACTTGCTGCGGTGTATGAAGCCGTCAAAGCAGCTGCCAGGCAACGAACATGAACCATTTATCCCGCATTGATTTTACACAATACACCGCCGGGGTGGACCAGGTGGCAACCGTCCGGCCGGAAGGACGGGTATCCCAGGTGGTGGGGCTGATCGCCCAGGGAGACAGTCTGGGCCTGGGTATCGGCAGTTTGTGCAGCATTTTGACGGACCAGGGCGAGGAGATCAAGGCGGAGGTGGTGGGATTCAAAAAGCAAAAAGCGCTGCTCATGCCCTATGGGGATATCAGGGGGGTGCGCATGGGCTCCCGGATTATACCGGTATCAACCTCTCCCATGGTCGGGGTGTCCGACCAGATGCTGGGGCGGGTACTTGACGGTATGGGAAATCCCCTGGACGGCAAAGGCAGTATTGAACCGTCTGCCCGGTATTATCTGTATGGAAAGCCCATCGGTCCTCTGGAGCGTAAATCCATTAAAGAACCGCTGGATGTGGGGGTAGCTGCCATCAACAGCATGATCACCCTTGGCAGAGGGCAGCGGGTGGCGATCATGGCCGGGTCCGGGGTGGGAAAAAGCGTGCTCCTGGGCATGATGACCAAACATACAGCGGCAGATGTAGTAGTGATCGGTCTTATCGGTGAACGGGGACGGGAGGTCAAGGATTTTGTGGAAGACACCCTGAAGGCCCAAGGGTTGAAACGGTCTGTCGTGGTGGCTGCCACATCTGATATGCCGCCGCTGATCAGAATGCGGGGTGCGTACCTGGCCACCACGATTGCAGAATATTTCCGGGACCAGGGCAAAAATGTCCTTCTCATGGTGGATTCCATTACCCGGTTTGCCATGTCCTCCCGGGATGTGGGACTGGCTGCCGGCGAACCTCCCACCACAAGGGGATATACCCCCTCCTTTTTCGTGAAGATTCCGGTGCTGCTGGAACGGGCCGGCAATGTGGAAAACAGCGGCTCCATTACCGGTATCTACACGGTCCTGGTGGAAGGAGATGATATGAATGATCCTGTGGGAGATACGGTCCGGTCCATTGTGGATGGACATATTGTGTTGTCCAGAGATCTTGCCAACAAAGGCCATTATCCTGCCATAGATGTCATGTCCAGCGTGTCCAGGGTAATGCCGGATGTGTGTGAAAAAGAGCACCTGGCAATCGCAAGAAAGGCGGTGAGCCTTATGGCATCCTATAAAAATGCAGAAGACATGATCACCATCGGTGCGTATGTCAAGGGATCGGATCCGGATGTGGACCAGGCCATATTGCTGATGCCCAAAATCAACCATGTTTTGCGCCAGGACATGTTCGTTAAAAAAGATCTGCCTTCCAGTGTAGGGGCATTGAAACAGGCATTGGAAAACAAAAAATAATAAAGACGGTGTATGAAACGATTTACCTTCAGACTGCAGCATCTGCTCAACTACAAGGGATATCTTGAACGCCTTGCCCGGCAGGATACGGCAAAAGCCCGCCTGGATATTGTTGATTGTGACAAACAGATAGCTGCGCTCAAACAGCAGGTGCTTGTGGCTGCAAAACAGATGGACAGCCAGGTGAAAGACGGCATCTGCGCAAGAGAATTCAAACAGCACCAGGGTTTTCTTTCGGCCATGGAAACAGACATGGAAGATGAGAAAATCCGCAAAAAAAGTCTGGAAAAAGTCTGGGAAGAAAAACAGGTGGTTTTACAAAAAAGGAGCACGGAAAAAAAGTCCATGGACCATCTGCGTGAAAAACAGGCCCGGGTATATGCCGAAAAGATGTTGAAAATGGAAGAAAAAGAACTGGATGAAATCAGTACATTGAAAACCGCCAGGGAGATCGGCCATGACACAGAATAAAAAAATCGTCTGGGTTACCGTGCTGATGGTCCTGTTTTCCGTTGTTGCCGGCGTGCCCCAGAAGATAGTCCCGGTTTTTATGGGGGATGTGTCTGATATAGGCTTTGTTTGCGCGGTGTTTGCCCAGGATGAGGATACTGCAGATGCCCCTGAACCGAATGATGAGGATACTGCAAACAGCGAAACCCCCTGCCCGGACCCGGCCAAGGTCGTCCTTCGGGGCCTTGAAGAAAAAAAACAGGCCATTGAAGAGATGCAAAATATCCTGGACCAGGAAAAAAAAGAGTTGCAAAGATATGAAGAACAGATCGATGAAAAACTGGATTCACTGGAAGCCATGAAAGAACAGATTCAAAAAGACCTGGCACTGCTGGATGAAAAAAAGACCGAGCAGGAACTGGAAGAAGAAGCCGCGTATGAGGCCAAAATGAACCGGCTGGTAAAAATGTACGCCGGCATGAAACCCAGGGATGCTGCCCAGATAGTGAATGAAATGACACTGGAGGTGGCCCGGGAAATATTTTTGCGGATGCGGGAAACATCCGCTTCCCAGATCCTGGCCTTTGTGGATTCCCAGAAAGCTGCCAAAATAAGTGAACGCCTCGCCTTTAAACGAAAGTAAATCCCTACC
>JAIVHE010000112.1 GCA_020201255.1 Desulfobacteraceae bacterium | reverse complement strand
CTGCTGGGTTAATTGTAATCTAGGCATGATGGTACCTCCTTGTTAAAAGAATTAAAAGAATTGAATAAAGCGTGGTTGCTTCTTTACTTCTTATAACAAGGACAATGCGATGTTTTTGAACTCAGACCCATGCTAAAACAAAAAAAGCCCCTCTGGAATCAACCAGAGAGGCTCACGATATCTGATATGTGGATTTTAAGCAGGATATCTATGAAAAAGTTCGAGACTGGTCGGTAAAAACCCAGGCCCTGAAAACCTGCCTCCACTGACCCCTGCACAACTACTTTTCAGGCAACGGGGCATGCTGTGTATCAACTCAGGAACAACCTCTCTCTAAGGTGCCAAAAAGACCTAAAATGAAGAGGGGGGGCTTTTTGACATGGTGTTCCTCTATATTCCAACGTCGTATTACGCTTGACATAACAGACTGAAGGATATATTTTCAATATATGATCAAGTCGTTCAAAGACAAAAACACAGAGACCCTTTTTTCCGGAAAGTTTGTCAAAGAATTCAGCGGATTTCAAAGACAGGCTATCAGGAGGCTACAGATTCTCGACAGCGCCCCTTCCTTGAATGACTTGAGGAACTTGCCTTCAAATCGCTTTGAGGCGTTAAAAGGGAACAGAAAAGGCGAGTACAGCATCAGCATAAACATGCAGTGGCGCGTTTGTTTCAAATGGTATCAGGGCAATCCTCAAGAGGTGGGGATTGAAGACTATCATTAAGGAGAAAAGACATGCATAATAGAATGCCCCCGGTTCATCCGGGAGAAATATTGAGAGAAGAGCTTGAAGGCTTGAATTTATCAGCCACCGCTTTTGCAAAAAACCTGGGTGTACCCACAAACAGGATCACGGAAATACTACATGAAAAAAGAAGGATCACTTCGGATACAGCCCTGCGTATGGGCCGATTTTTTGGAACCTCGGCTGAGTTCTGGATGAACCTCCAGCAGGCTTATGATCTGAAAATAACCAGAAAGGAAAAATGGCGGGAAATTGAGATGTCAGTCAGGCCATTATGTGTCAACGCATAGTACTCAGAAAATTGTAAGGCCGACCACCCAGAGCAAAGACATCTCAGACTTCAGAAAAACCCTGGGAAAAAAATAACCCCCGAATACCCAGCACAAAAACCCATCAAACCACCCTGTCCCGGTCACAAAAACCCAGGCCCTGAAAACCAGCCACCACAGACCCCTGTTCAGTTAATTTTCAAACAATGACGTATACCGTTGTATCAACTCAAAGACAACCGCTCTCTATGGTGATAAAAACAGCCCGGAATGAAGGCATGGCTTTTCAGCCTGGCATCAAGCCCATATTTTCAACGCTGATACCTTGCACCGGTCCCACCAGGTGATTTACCGTGCAGCAACTGCCCTCCCCTCTCATTTTTGCCGTTGTCAAGAACCTGGCAAAATCAATTCCACGGAAACCTGCTGGATATCATATGCCATAGTTTAGCCATGGGACCCATATTGCGAAAATAACGTTCAACATCTTCCCGGACTTCATTGAAATATCCCTCAAAGGCATCCTCTGGCGGAAACTTCTTTTTTCCCATAGCATACGGCTCCAGGTTAAGCTTCCAGATCTCATCTTCTGCTTCTCCAAGGTCAGTGCAATCGCGTATGGCAGCCAGTCCCTTGTTTATCCTTTTCTTGACCAGCTTTGGATACGAAAAGGTTCCTCCCCAGAGGAAATGTTCAACCGGTAAATCCAGTTCCGAATACGCTTCGATTTCTTCCGATATAGCCACGTCTAAGGATACGTCTTTATCCACCAGAAGCAAATATCCCATCTGTTGACAGCAAAGTAAGTATGCACCAAGATCGGTGTCCTTCACATACCAGGCAAAACAGGGCTCATTCTTCTTTGGACCCCTGGTTTTTAAGTTGTGAGCAAACTCCCCTTGAAGCTCAACAGGCAGAACAATCAGGTTCCTTGCCATCATTATGTCTTGATTTTGTCCCAAGCTATTTCCAGTGCTCAAGTATGTCTTGTTGTATTACCGGAGTATATACCATGGGACAATGCGAAGCAAATCGATTATGGAACCTTATGAAAGTCTGGCACAGCTGTGTTCCCGTTTTATCAGGATGGCGATGAGGGCTTTGTCAGGTTGCATTGTTTTTTATGTAGAAAAACTCAAGCTATGTCCACCAGGGCCTGGGAAGCATGAAAATCGCTTACCCCCACCAGTGCAATTTCTGCAGATTCAGAAATATCACCGGTTATCGCAACTCTTACCGGCTGATCCAGTAAAAAATCATTACCGGCAATCCAGTCCAGGATGCTGTTGTAATGGGAAGCAATATCCACGGCCCATCCGCTTGTGGAGCTGACACCGGCAATGTAGGCAGATGTATCATCCTCGTACCAGAGCGGCCCTCCGCTGTTGCCGGGATTGGTTTCTATGGTCTCATAGTCAAATAGCTGATACCAGTCAGATTTTGTCGCAAGGCCGTAGCTGTTGGTCATCCTGGGATCTGTATCGTCATCGTATACACCGGGATAGCCGGTGGCATTGTAATATCCTGACGGAGCGTCAGGGTCCAGTCCGAACCAGCCGGTTTGGTTCCCGAAAGAAATATCAAATCCGATGATTGCCAGGTCATCTTCACTGTCCTGCTGAGACAATGTCCCGTCCCCGTCCGGATCTACTTCAAAATAGTTGACGTGCCCACCATAATACGGTCCCAGAGGAATGCTTGCACCGTCCCGGCCTGGATAAACACGGATTTCATCAGCTAGGCCACCATCAGATACCCTGTACACTGCATGGGAAGCGGTCAGTACATCGTTTTCTCCCACCACGGCCCCGGAGCCTCTGTAGGTGATACCGCTAGAGAAGGTGGACTCAATATAAACCACAGCGCTGTAGGGAAATGTATCATGGTCATCACCCACATAGGTTGTTTGTTCAGAAACCCACACCGTATCATCCGGGCTTGTATCCAGCTCAATGACACCATCGACAAACACTGCGTTGTAGACTTCATTTCCATCAAACACAAGCTGGGTGCTGTCTTGATCTCCCTGAACAGGAATGGTGACAACCAGATCTCCGCTATCAAAGACCAGCAGCTGGTTGCCCTGTTGCTGATAGATAAAATCGGTCATATCCCCTGCCAGGGAAACCTGCTCGATATTCTGGTCCAGGACAATATTGGTGACACCGGCCAGGATGTTGACGCTTTCATCAGCCATCTGCCCGTAAACCACATCCCCGGTATTGGCAATATTGTAACCGGTCTGGTTGATTCCAAGAAATACACTTGCCATGGGTGCCTCCTGCCCGGTTGGTGAACAGCCGTTTCTTCAGAGCTGTAAAAAATAATTATACCACAGAGCACACAGAGGCACACTGCGATTTTTTATTATACCACCCCAAGCGCCTTCAACACCAGTAACAGCTTTCCGGATGCCCGTTTGACAATTCCCGCATTTTGAGATAATGCTCCCTGCTTGACACAAAAACAAAACAGAGGAGGCATTTTGGAAATCGACCCCATACTATTGTTGACGGCATTTGCAGGCGGTTATCTTGTATCGCACTGGCAGTGTCGTTATCACCTGCTGATCAACCTGGCCCTGCGTACTGAGCTCATGGGCATGCGCCGCAGAGTGCATTGTGA
>JAIVHE010000421.1 GCA_020201255.1 Desulfobacteraceae bacterium | reverse complement strand
ATGATTGAGCGGATTGAAAGGTATGCAAAAGAAAATGGAATGGATATTCAAGGTGTGCTGATTGAGGCCGTGGATGGTTTCTTGAGAAAGCCGGAATAATGATGTCAAAGAAAAAAGACAAATTGGTCTGTTACTGTTTCGGATATACAGTCAATGATATTGAATCAGATGCCCTAACAAATTCCCGGTCCTTGATCATAGAAAAGATTGCATCAGAAAAAAAGTCCGGAGGATGTGATTGTGCAAAGAAAAATCCAAAAAGGCGTTGATGCATTTCAGATGTTCACCAGGTGGTGAATAAAGTCCTTGGTAAGGGTGATCCTTTCATGAAATTATAAACCCGGAGCGACGACTATATCACCCCTGGCCATTTTTATATAAAAATCAAGATTGAAAACTTAAAAAAACAAAGTATTAACCCGGTTATTCATTTCTTGATTATCAATCCAATGTCAGATATGAACGAAGACACCGTTTTTCTGTTGAAGGAACATGACATAAAATCTTTAAACAGGAACCAAAATGAATGAGCAAGAGCCATTATCTCACAGATATCTGAAAGAAACCATTGGTTTGCAAGTCAATATCATTTCAAATGATTATTCAGGATTCAAAGACAATGAATATCATAAAATTGTTTTCCAGGTAAATGAGGAAGAGCCCGATATCTTTTCTCTTGGCATTTTGTATTGTCTGTCTTTGTTTTCATTTATATATGCCGGGCCCAGGGGATACTCTAAAAAAATTTTTAAACCTGATGAAGAATGGCGTTTGGATTATTTTCTCGAAGGACTGGAATTTATTGATGGCACCTTGAAATATTCTGGTGATTATGTTTCAGGACGTCATATGAAAACCACAATAATTTACACACCTGGTGGTTTGGTTACTTTGGAAACCAGAAATCGCGGGAAAGGTGCCGACCGGTGGATGCTTCATCTGCAGGGAAAAAAACATATTCAACCTGTTTAGGTGTTAAGTCAAAAACAGGTTGAATCATAATTATATGAAATTTTTTTGTGCAGTTCCTGCAACATTGACAAAGACATTCTGTTTTCTGATAATACCATCAATTTTGGAGGGAAGAACCCTTTTGATTTAAGCCTTGAAGTTCCCTTTTTCAAGTGCAATAAACCAATAGCAAACTCAGCTCCATGTCCATAATCTGGGAAAGGAAATCTTCATGTATCTGTCAGAAGAAAAGCGTGCCGAGATCCGGAAGTGTTTTGAAAATACGTGTTCTAATTCAAGAAAATATAAAGAGAATCATCTCAAAGGATTTCATGATACAGAAGATGGAAGGAAAGTTTCTCAAATTTTATTTGAAGCCAGGGATGGAAAGGAATTGTTTACACCGTTTTAAATTGAAAAGGTCAAACTGTCATGACCTATAATTTTGATCCGGATAAATGGTATGACAACGAATTGTTTGCAATTCAATCACAACTAAAAAACGGTCAAATAACGCAGAATGAATATGATGAAGATGGACAAACTAACAATTAATAAAGCGATAATTTTTTAGGAGATCAGAAATGAAAAGATCAATAGGCGCCAAAACCATAGTGTATCCCGCCCCTGTTCTTATCGTTGCTACCTATGATATAAACGGGAAGGCCAATGCCATGACAGCCGCCTGGGGAGGTATCTGCTGTTCAAAGCCGCCATGTGTAACTGTGTCATTGCGCAAAGCCACATACAGTTATGATTGTATTGTCCAAAGCAAGGCATATACTTTGAATATTCCATCTCAAAAATATGTTAAAGAAGCAGATTACTTGGGCATGGCCACAGGCAAAACTGAAGATAAATTCAAGACTGCAGGCCTTACACCTGTCAAAAGTGATGTGGTGAACGCACCCTATATTGAAGAATTTCCTTTGATACTGGAATGTAAACTTATTCATACATTCGAGATAGGACTGCATACACAATTTATTGGTGAAATTGTTGATGTTAAGGCAGATAAGTCTGTGCTCAATGATGATGGACTGCCTGATATCCAGAAAATTAATCCGATTATTTTTGCTCCATCTTGTGGAACTTATCACGGCATAGGTAATAAACTCGGTGATGCATTTTCAATTGGTAAAGACATAAAAGGATGAATAGAAGATCCATTGAATATTTCAAAGGTTGCATAATTGGTGGAGCAATTGGCGATGCTTTAGGTGCGCCAATCGAATTCATTTCAATTGATAAGATCCGGTCCTATTTTGGGCATCAAGGGTTGACAGACTATTCAGAAGCATATGGCAGGATAGGTGCCTTTACTGATGATACTCAAATGACTTTATTCACAGCTGAAGGTTTGATTTTATCAAAAGTGCGGCATGAATATCAGGGAGACGACGGTGTCATTTCTGCTGTTTATCATGCACTTTTAAGATGGTTACTTACTCAAGAAACAAATCTTCAAAAAGATCTTATCAAAAATTATGGGACCTGCTCAATTGTGGATGGAATGTTAACAGGATATAAAGAACTTTTTTCATTAAGAGCGCCAGGGAATAGTTGTTTGTCTTCTTTGAAATCTGGAAGGATGGGAACAGTTGATAACCCTATTAATAATAGCAAAGGTTGCGGGGGTGTAATGCGTATGGCGCCAGCAGGGCTCGCCTATGATGATGCTGAAAAAGCATTTAATTTGGGTTGTAAATTAGCAGCGTTAACCCATGGGCATCCTACTGGATATTTGGCGTCAGGAGCTTTTGCTTCAATAATTTCCAGAGTTTTATCAGGTGCCTCTCTTAATTCAGCGATCGATGATTCCATTTCGATTTTAAAAAGCAAAAAGAACAGTGAAGAAACTTTGCGGACAATTGATAAAGCAGTTGAATTCGTGAGTAAATCAACACCAGGACCTGATATCATAAAAGAGATTGGGGAAGGTTGGATCGCTGAGGAAGCATTAGGTATAAGTATTTATTGTGCCCTGGTTGCCAGTAATGATTTCAAGAAAGCTGTTTTGCTGGCAATCAATCATTCCGGAGATAGCGATTCAACAGGTTCTATCACTGGTAATATTTTAGGGGCAATGCATGGGATTGATATCATTCCTGAAAACTGGGTGCAAAATCTTGAATTAAAAGGTTTGATTGAAGAAATTGCGGGCGATTTATTTGAACAGGTAAAATGAATTTCAAAAACGGATATCAATAATGAAGACCATTAACAGAACAGCAATCACAATTATCCCTAAACAACCATATTTCGATTGGGCGAATAGTTTTGAAGGTGCAAAAACTTATGATACTCCACATGCCACAACAATTTTGATCCCCGACAAATATGGGGAATTTGATTACGAACTCTATCTGAAAAAGATATTCAAAGATGTTTTTGAAGAAGAGCTTGAATCCTGGATGACGGACCCTGATATGTGGCCAGGGAAACGGACATATTCTTTGTTTAGAAATTGGTTCGAAGTTATCTGCTCAGATATGACCTGGGATTTCGGGGATGGGAATATTGACCATGATGATTAATAGGGGGGTAGTTTTGGGAAGGTACAAGGAGTTTTAAATTGAATATAGTTTATGTAAACAAAAAACATCAGAGTCGAAAAGCAACTCTTGATGAAGACGAAAATTGGATCTGGGTGAAGCCAAGTCCCAGAGAACGGTTCATTGAAAAAAGAATGG
>JAIVHE010000420.1 GCA_020201255.1 Desulfobacteraceae bacterium | reverse complement strand
AATGTCAATTTGTTGCTTTTTTGAAATAAGCGGGTATGATACCAAAAAATTACAAAAGTCTGGTTTGAAAAGGTTCTGAAATAAGGAGAATGGTATGGGGTTTGGCAAAAAGCTGTATCTGGGGTCTTTGGGAGCAATTCTGATCACCATTTTGATCATCGCCGCTGTGAATGTTTTCCAGAGCAGACAATCATTTCTTGCCAATGGCAAGGCTGGTATTCAGAGCGTATCAAATGTGCTTTTAAAAACCATTGAGACCCGGTATGACCTGCAACTGGATAAGATGGCAGCGGATATTGGTATGCTCGCATCTGAAAGCCAGGCTGCAGGCAATACCATCGTGGCGGAAGGTAATACAGTTGATATGCAGATATCAGATACACAGACAGGCGAAACATCGGCTGTCGCCATTCCCAAACTTTTTTTCGGAACGTCTTTTGTCACCGGCGAATACCTTCTGGTGGACAAAGTAGGGCAGTTTAGTGATTCGGAAATTGCGGTATATCAGTTGTTTGACAACAAATTGATCAAGGTTTCCACCAGCGTGGAAAAAAAAGATGGTTCCCGGCCTGTTGGGACCTATTACGGACCCCAAAGCCAGGTGGTTGAGGCGGTGAATGCCGGAAATCCCCATGAAATTCGGACAGGTTCCGATAAAAACATCGCCCTGCAGATCTTTGAGCCGTTTCAGGAATTCTTTGGCCAGAAAATTGCCGGTGCATACAGTGTTTCCAGCAGGATATTGACACCTGATCTGGAAGAACTTATCCAGGAGATTACGGTGAACGGCAAAGGGTATGCATTAGTGGCCAATGCAGGCGGCAGAATTCTGGTTCACCCGGATGCAGCTCTGGTGGACCAAAAGATCCAGGATTTTGCCAATGGTGATGCCCTTCTGGAGACAACATCCGGGTTTGCTGACTTTCAGCACGGGGACCAGACCTATTATGCCTTTGTCAATTATTTTGCACCCTGGGATCTTTTCTTTGTGGTGGCGGTATCTGAAGCAGAACTCATGGCCGGGGTCAACCGCCAGATCATCACCAGCGCAGGCATAAGCGGGTTCATTGCCCTGTTGATCGGTGCGCTGATCATTGCTGTGATGAACCGGCAGCTTATGATCCATATGAAGGGCATGGCCGGTCTGGCCCGGGCAGTGGCCCAGGGAGATTTCCAGCATACTTTTTCCTACCAGGCCAATGATGCCATCAAAGATACCGTGACATCCATGAATGAAATGGTGGCCGGTCTGGCCGCCATGATCCGGGATCTTAATGCAGGAGTGGATACTTTGAGCAATGCATCCGGGGAGTTAAACCAGATTTCCGATGATATGGGCAAAGGTGCGGACACTTCTGTTGCCCGGGTCAATTCCGTGGCATCCGCTGCCGAGCAGATGAGCATGAATATGGACTCTGTGGCAGCTGCCATGGAAGAAGCTGCCACCAATGTCAAAACCGTCTCCGAAGGCACCCGGGACATGCAGACCAGCCTTGACCAGGTGGCGGATAACTCCGGCAAGACCCGGGATATTACCGTCAAAGCGGTTGACCGTGCCCGGTTGACATCAGAACGGGTGCAGAAACTGGGCCAGGCCGCCGAACAGATCGACAAGGTTACGGATACCATTACCAGCATATCCTCCCAGACCAATCTTCTGGCCTTGAACGCCACCATTGAGGCGGCCCGTGCAGGCCAGGCAGGCAAGGGATTTGCCGTTGTGGCCAATGAAATAAAAGACCTGGCCAGCCAGACAGCCAAAGCCACCGAAGAGATTGCCGGCAATATCCGGGAAATCAAGGAGCAAATACAGGGTACCGTGACCGAGATTCAGGATATTTCCACCATTATCAATGATATCAACGGGTTTGTGGGGGAAAATGCCCGGGCCATTGCATCCCAGTCCGATACCACCCGCGCCATGGCGGAAAATATCGGCCAGGTCTCAGCCGGTATTCAGGAAGTCAATGAAAATGTGGCCCAGAGTTCCCAGGTGTCAGCACAGGTGGCGACGGAAATTTCCGATGTGCTGGCTGCGGCTGAAAATATAAGGTTCCTGTCAGCCAATGTAAAACAAAAGGCAGGCATCCTTGATCAGGTCATTACCCGGCTGCGCACCATGACGGAACGGTTCAAATTGTAACAGCAAGACTGGGACAGACTTTGATCAGGCCGGGCATGACCGTATTTCTGCCATTGCGTTTGGCTTTATAGAGCATGGTGTCGGCATCTTCGATGAGCCTGCGCATATCCATGCCGGAAGTCAGTTGAGATACCCCGAAACTGGCGGTGACCTGAAGGGTTTTGCCGTTGTAAGGGATTTTCAGGGCGGCAATTTTGGCTCTGAGCCGGTCTGCCAGTTCCATGGCTTTGTGTTTGCCGGTTTCCGGCAGGATGGCAATAAATTCCTCTCCACCATAACGTGCAAGGATATCCCCCTGGCGCATATTGTCTTTGACCAGAAAAGAGATTTCTTTGAGAATCAGGTCCCCTGCCTGATGTCCATGGGTGTCGTTGATATCTTTAAAGTGATCCAGATCAAACATGAACAGGGACAGATTGTTTTTATACCGGGTGGCGGACGCTATATGGCGGCAAAGCTGGGTTTCCATTTCCCGCCGGTTATAGCATCCGGTCAAAGGATCTATCACAGCAGCGGTTTTGAGATTTTCTATTTTCAGTTGTCTGGACAAAGCAGCAGCGCATCCCTGGAGCATCAGTTGTACCACTTCATCATGGAAAGCATATACTGGTTTTCGGGGAACCATGTACAGACGGGCATAACAATTATCTTCGAAAATTTCGTAAAAATTCAGATGATCCAGGTTGGATATGTACTGATGTTTATTTTCCCGGTGGTCGCCAGGGGCAAAATCATGGTTCAGATAGGTAAGATCTGCCGGGTTCTCCAGATGGAAATCCTGCAAAATGATATGTTCTAAAGATTGTTTGTACATTCCGGGATCCAGCCATACATCGACCCCGCCGGCCGCTTTTTTCACCACAAAGGCAAACAGCCGGTAGTTGAGGGTGTTTTTCAGGCATACAGACAATTCATTGATGATATCAGTCGAGGATGTCTTCTTGTTTAACGCAACAATATGGCGGCTTAAAACGGCATGGTCTGCCTGCCGCGCCGCCTCCCGGAAAATCACTGAAAACGCGGCCAGAAATCTGCGGGATAATATTTTAAATGTCTGGTTCATACTGATTTCCTGTTCGTAACATTTGCGTAAAAACGGTTTATGAATACAGGAAAGTTGCAATCTTTGTACCAGATCCTAAATATTTTAAATATAATGATTTATTTCAATAGGTTATAGCATAAAGACAGTTTTGATTACCGAATAGGGAAGGGAAAAATCTGCCGGATATGTCAAAAACCCATGTCAGGGTTTTGGCGGCTATAGATTTCCTTTGAGGCCGATTTCTTCTGCCGCAGGCTGCATGCCAGCAATGACCTCGGAGATCAGATCAGACAACTCCATGTCCAGCATGGCAGCTCCTTTTTTGATCACTTCCCTGTCCACTCCGGCGGCAAAGGCTTTGTCCTTGAATTTTTTTTTCACAGATTTTGTTTTTATGTCCAGGATGCTTTTCGACGGTCTTACCAGAGCGGCACTGGCCACCAAACCGGTGAGTTCATCCAC
>JAIVHE010000419.1 GCA_020201255.1 Desulfobacteraceae bacterium | reverse complement strand
AAAGAAGCCCAGAAGATATTTCTGGCGGATGTGGCAGAAGGGGATACGGTCCATGGAACCGTTACGCGTCTTATGCCCTATGGGGCGTTTGTGGAGCTGGCACCCGGTGTGGAAGGAATGGTGCATATTTCCGAGTTGGGCTGGTCCAGAATAGACAAGCCTGATGAAGTGGTGCAGCCGGGTGACAGTGTGCTGGTGAAATTGTTGAAAATCGAACACCAGACCGGGCAGGATGTGCCCAAAATTTCCTTGTCTGTGAAACAAACAGGGGCTGATCCCTGGGACAGCATGGATGCAGCCTTTAAAACCGGTGACCAGGTGACCGGCAAGGTGGTGCGGCTGACCGGTTTCGGCGCATTTGTGGAAATTGCACCCGGTGTGGACGGGTTGGTGCATATCAGTGAAATGAGCCATACAAAAAGGGTGATGCGGCCCGAGGATGTGGTTGAAAAGGGTCAGGATGTCCAGGTGGTGATCAAGTCCATTGACATGGATGCCAAACGGGTTTCTTTGAGCATAAAGGATGCTTTGGGAGATCCCTGGACCGGCATCAGTGTCAGGTACACACCAGGCGATATCCTGGAAGCCAGGCTTGAAAAACGAGAAACATTCGGTTTGTTCATTGGTCTGGAACCGGGTGTGACCGGCCTGATGCCCATATCATCCATCAGAAAATCAACCGATGCCAAATCCTATGATGCACTGAAACCAGGAGATGCCGTCACGGTTCTGGTCCAGCAGGTGGATGAGGAAAACCGGCGCATGACCCTGGCACCTCCTGATCAAAAGGACACGGATGACTGGCAGCAGTTTGCCGGGGACAAAAAAGACAAACCCATGGGAACCATGGAAAGTGTTCTTACAGAAGCGTTGAAAAAAAAATAGAGCTTCAAGTGAACCGGCATCTGTTCATCACCGACTTTGACGGCACCCTGCTCAATGATGACAAGGCAATATCAGCCAGGGACCTGGAAACCCTTGACAGGCTGCGGTGCAAAGGCATGGTGGTGGCCATTGCCACCGGCCGCAGTATCTATTCCTTTCAAAAGGCCCTGGCCCAGATACAGTTGGAAAAGCATCTGGTTCCGGTGGATTACCTGCTGTTTTCAACCGGCGCTGGAATACTGTGCATGAAACAGGATCGTATTATTCGCAACCTTGCCATTTCCCGGCATGATGTGGTAAAAATAAGCACGTATTTTACCCATACCAATATGGATTATATGGTTCACAAGGCCATTCCGGAAACCGCCTATTTTCTGTATAAATCCCATGGGCAGGAAAATCCGGATTTTCACAAACGGATTCAGCTATACCAATCTTTTGCCAGCCCCCTGGACCATGACTCCCTTTTATATGAATCAGCGACCCAGGTACTGGCGGTGGTACCCGGAAAACTGTCACCCGGCCGGGTAGCAGAGATGCGATCNNGCCGATTGAAGATCCCGCAACCCATGGTGGTTGCTGTGGGAAATGATTTCAATGACCAGGACCTGCTGGAATGGTCGGGCCAGGGTTTTTGCGTGGCCAATGCAGTGCCCGGTCTTGATACCGGTATTCTGATGCCGGTATCCAACAATGCCCACGGGGTCACCCGTGCGGCCGTTATGTCGGGTCTGCTGGACTGAAAGCCTTGTTTTTTACGGCAGATCAAATTTTTGCACACAAGCCTGGATAGCGGCTATCCAATGATCGTTCGATGCAGGTGATGGTTCGATGCAGATGCTGCCGTCACTACAAGGCTTTGATCAATTGTTTCATATCCCGGACCGCCCGGTCCATACCGGTGAGCACCGCCCTTGCAACAATGCTGTGGCCGATGGAAAATTCTCTGATTTCCCGGAGGCCTTCAAAGGCCTTGATGGTGTTGTAGCAGATCCCATGTCCGGCATTGACCCCCAGTTTGAGCTTGGTCCCGATCTTGGCGGCATCCACGATGCGCATAAATTCCCTTTGGGCTTCTGCCCGGGTTCTGGCATCACAAAACGCTCCGGTGTGGATCTCAATCATGTCTGCATCAATTTTATGGGCTGTTTTGATCTGGTCCAGATCCGGATCAATGAAAATGCAGACCTGTATTCCGGTATTTTTCAGGGTGGATACCGCTTCTCTGATGGTATCTTCATGGGTGATCAGATCCAGTCCCCCTTCCGTGGTCAATTCTTCTCTTTTTTCCGGGACCAGGGTGACGGTATGGGGCAGGATGTCCAAAGCGATCCCCAGCATTTCACTGGTGGCGGCCATTTCCAGAATAAGCCTGGATTGTACGATCTGCCGGAGCAGCCGAACATCCCTTTCCTGGATGTGGCGGCGGTCTTCTCTCAGGTGCACCACAATGGCGTCTGCTCCTGCTGTTTCCGCTGCAATCGCCGCAGCCACCGGGTCGGGGTAATCAATTCCCCGGGCCTGGCGCAGGGTGGCCACATGGTCCACATTCACAGCTAATTCTGCCATTTGTTTTTCCTTTCCTGGCTAAAAAGCCTCTACATTCGGATTCTTTTCAATATGTCTCAGAATTTCAAGGCTTTTGGTTTCCATTTCATCAGCTTTGGCGGCTTCTCCTTCGTGGTCAAATCCCAGAAGATGGAGAATGCCGTGTACCAGAAGCTGGGATATCCGTTCCTCTATGGTGATACCTGCTGTATCCGATTCCCTGGCAGCTGTCTGGGCTGATATGACCACATCCCCCAGCAACCCAGGGGTTATGTCGGAATATTCTCCTTCCTGCATGGGAAAGGCCAGGACATTGGTGGGTCTGGAAATCTTCCGAAAGGTCTGGTTGAGTTCCTGGATATGGGTGTCATCCATGATGACAATGGATATTTCATGGCTGTCACAACCCAAGGCGTTTAAGATCAGTTCTGTCTTTTTGCGGATGGTTTGGGTTGGCACCATTGCTTTTTGCCGGTTGTCGATCAGTATCTTTGGGGGACTCATTTTTTTCTTTTTTCTTTTCCTGGGGTTTGTCGGTATACTCGATGCGGCTGTGATAAATGCTGGTCAAAATATTGTTAAAGCTTTTGGCAATCTGGTGGAGGTCCTTGAGGGTGAGTTCACATTCTTCCAGCTGACCGTCGGCAAAGATATCATTGATCAGTTCCTTGACCCTTCCTCTGATCCGGGCAGGAGTTGGGCGATCCAGTGCCCGCACCGCCGCTTCCACCACATCCGCCAGCATGACGATGCCGGTTTCCCTGGTCTGGGGCTTGGGGCCGGGGTATCGGAAATTTTCCTCATTAACATTTTCCTTCCCGCTTTTCAGACTTTTGTTGTAAAAGTATTTGATCAAAGAGGTGCCATGGTGCTGGGTAATGCCGTCAATGATTTCATTTCCCAGCTTGTAGGTTTTTGCCAGCTCCACCCCTTTTTTTACATGCTGGATCAAGATAAGGGCGGACATGGAGGGAGACAGCTTGTCATGCCGGTTTTTCCCGTCAGCCTGGTTTTCAATGAAATACATGGTTTTGTTCAGTTTGCCGATGTCATGGTAATAGGCCATGACTTTTGCTTTCAGGCTGCTGGCGCCGATGGCGGATGCGGCAGCTTCGGACAGGGTGGCCACGATCACGCTGTGGTTGTAAGTGCCTGGTGCTTCAATCATCAGTTTTTTGATCAACGGCTGGTCCAGGTTGGAAAATTCCAGCAGTCTGGCTTCCGTGGTATAATCGAAAAGGATTTCAACCAAAGGGGTGAACCCGATGGTCAGGGTGGCGGCAAACACTCCTCCGCAAAACGCAATGAGAACGTCTTTGGCAAACATTACAAGATCTGGTTGGACAAGGGAATAAAACCCCAGGGAAACAGCCAGCGCAGCATTGAACAGGGACAATTTGAGCCCGGCCGTGATAAAGCTTTTGCGTTCCCGGCTCTCGCGAATGAGAAAGGCGGCGGCACTGCAGCTCAAAAAGAAAAAAATAAACACCTCGAAACTGCCGCCAAACGAAAGAGCTGCCAGCACAGACAGCACCAGGCTGAAATAAATGGCAATGTCAAATCCCAGAAACAAACAGCAGATCATGGCGGCCGCCGGAAGGGGAATCGCCATGAAAAAAGAGGCGGATGACAGATCCCATGCCTGATGTGGATCCGCCGACTGGACCAGATAGGTGGATATCTTTACAAAGCCCAGGTAAAGGGCAAGTCCCAGGGCCAGAAAAACCATGTGTTTGTTATGATCCTTTTCCAGGGTTTTGTGGTCTTTCAAGAACAGCTGGTAGGAAACAAGGATCAGAAAAAAGGTGATCAGGGCGATCCCGACAGCTGATACGTAGATGGTTTTTTCTGTCACCTGTTCCTGGAGGGCGTTCAGCTTGAGCAGCTTGGTTGCGTTCACCCGTTCGCCTTCCCTGAGAATCATTTCTCCTGCTTTGATCTGATACATGACAGGGTTGATATCGGACTGGGCTGCCAGGATCCTTTTCTGGGTTTCATTTTTGTTCATGAAGATATTGGGCTGCACCAGACGCTGGCATATATCCACGATCAGATTTGTCAGGTTGTAGTTGATGCCTTTGAGCAGGGGTTCGCCTTCAATTCTGACCATTGCCTTGGCCTGGTCAGGCCCGTAAAACACTTTGAGATTATTGACAATCCGTTCTTCACTGGACCCGATGGTTCTCAGAATGATGCCTTTGTTTTCTTCTTCCAGCAGGATTTCCTTGTTGGCAACCACCCCGTTGGAAAAAACTTTGCCCAGAATCGTCTGGATTTTTTCGGTGATTTCCGGATCAAACCTGTGTTTATGCAGAATGGAATACGCCCCTTCACTGATGGCAATGCCCAGTTTTTCTTCAAACTCTGGTTTGGTTTCCAGCACCATGGCAAAAGTGGGCTCAGGTTGGGCTTCCCGGGTATTGTGCTCCTCTGCTGCCTGGTTTTCATCCGGTTCAAACACGGCCCTGCCGGTCTGCATGGCGGCTGCTACGCTGGATGAGATCTGGGGCAGCAGGCCGGCATCAAAGTCATAGACAATCCTGACCATATCTTTGGCTTGGTTTCGTCTGTTTTCAGACACTTCTTTGTCTTCAACAAGAAAATCCTTGGGCGCCTTGATGTCCCACTGGGCCACATCACCCACCTGATAGGAAACGGTTAT
>JAIVHE010000111.1 GCA_020201255.1 Desulfobacteraceae bacterium | reverse complement strand
CGAACTGGCCCGCCGGCTCAAACTGATCCCGGAAGACCAGTTCACCTTCACCTGGGTGACAGATTTTCCCCTCTTTGCGTACGATGATACGGAAAAGCGGTACCAGGCCCTGCACCATCCGTTCACCGCCCCCAGTGAAGCAGATATCCCCAAGCTTGACACCGCACCTCTGGAAGTCAATTCAAGGGCCTATGACCTGGTGCTCAACGGCATTGAAATCGGTGGAGGCAGTATCCGTATCCATGACACACGTCTGCAGGAAAAGGTTCTGGACTGCCTGGGTATCAAACAGGAAGAGGCCCATGAAAAATTCGGCTTTCTGCTGGAGGCCCTGGCATCCGGGGCCCCTCCCCACGGCGGCATTGCATTCGGCCTGGATCGGCTCATCATGCTGTTGTGCAAGGAAGACTCCATCCGCAATGTCATTGCCTTTCCCAAAACACAGAAGGCCACCTGCCTGTTAACACAAGCCCCTTCGGTTACATCCGGGCCCCAGTTGCAGGAACTGGGCATCAAGATATCCAAAATGGAAGGATAATATACTGCACTATACCTGTTTGCGCTTTACATGAAGGATAGGGGTATTGAATACCAGGGCTGATACATTTTCATCCCGCTTGACTTTTAACTCCAGAGAATCTGTATCGATTTCAAAATATTTGGAAATTACATCCACAATATCCTGCTGTAAATCGGTTAAGGTAGTATCATTGACCTCGAGTTTGTCATAAATCAAAGAGAATTGAAGCCGCTTTTTGGCGGCATCTTTGCTGTTTTTTTTGGTGGTGAACCGTTTGAATAATCCGCTGAGCATGAAAATTCTCCTTATGGTTTTAACCCGAATGTCTTGCTGATTTTTTGCCACATGCTGGTTTTGTAGACAGGCATCTCAATGGGCAGATCTTCTTCACCGTTGAGGCGCCGGGCAATCCGCCGAAAGGCAGCCCCGGCTTTTGAATCACTCTGAAGCACTAAGGGAGTGCCGGTATTGGAAGAAATCAATACTTTTTCATCCATGGGAACCAGTCCCACAAGATCAATGGACAAGACTTCCAGCACATCTTCATGACTGAGCATTTCACCCCGCATAACCCGGGCCGGCTCAATGCGGTTCACGATCAGTTTGGGATTCAAAGACCTTGCATATAGCAGTCCAATGACCCGGTCTGCATCCCTGACGGCAGATACATCCGGGGTGCAGATCACCAGTGCTTCATCAGCAGATACCACTGAATTTTCAAAGCCTCTTTCAATGCCCGCAGGCGAATCCATGATAATATAATCAAATTTGGCACGTAGCTGTTTGGCAACCCTTTCCACACCGGCAGTGGTCAAAACATCTTTGTTATCACTCTGAGAAGCGGGAATCAAAAAAAGATTTTCAATTCTTCTGTCCCGGATAGCGGCCTGTTCTACCTTGCACCTGCCCAGGACCACATCCACAATATTAAAGACAATCCGGTTTTCAAGGCCCATGACAACATCTAGATTGCGCAATCCGATATCCATATCCACAATGGCCACCCGATTGCCCTCCAGGGCAAGGGCTGCGCCAATGGAAGAGGTGGCTGTGGTTTTGCCCACGCCGCCTTTTCCGGATGTGACAACAATAATTTTCCCTTCCAAATTCACACCTCGATTTTACATTATGTTTATACTGGCTCCGGCCAGGGCATTTTCCTGAACGGATGTGTCTTCATATAGTCCTGAACCAGAATACCGCCGTCTTTCACACAGGCGAATTCAGGTATGGTATGACTGATTTCTTCACTGCCGGCAGCTGTTACTGACCCGATTTTGACACTGGTGGGATCAAAAACAAGGGCAAAAACAATGGCTGTCTCATTTTTCGGATTTCCTGCATGTACTTTTCCAGCCAGCCTGCCCAAAACAACGACATCGCCACCGGCAATAATTTCAGCACCCGGGTTCACATCCCCGAAAATCACCACGTGTTTCCCGGTATCAATCTTCTGTCCGGATCTGACCCGGCCCCGCAGCATCAGCACATCACTGCGGTGGTGGTTCCAACCTTTGGAAAGATCCCGCTGCCGGATTCTTTGAGTGGGAACCGATTGTTTTTGGGGAGGAGTTGTAACCCGACCCACCTCAAATTTTTCAATCAGCCGGGTTTTGATAAGGGAAAACAGCGGTTCATGGCCCCGGGCATCTCCCATGTCAATGACCACATTGGCATTGACAGCAAGGTGTCTCAATTTTGTAAACAGCTTGTCCATCTCAGTGATCAAAAGCTCTTCAGATCGGGAAGTATCCAGCGTAACCCAAAACCCTCCGCCCACTCCCTTGAGCTTCACAGGTGCAGCGTTTTCAAAATGTATCATGGTATTGGTTCAGCAAATTCCCTTTTATCCTGCATAAATTTTGGGGAATATATGCAATCAGGCAAACCATGTCAAGCGCTGAAATCTTGGGCGCCCGATATTTGCCATAAGCATATCACGGTTTCAGACAAGCATTTTTTATATTGACACCCCAAAAATACCCTTTATAATGCGCCCCCATGGTTTTGTTGCTATATATAGAAACAAAACGGTTCCGGTCTTTTGTATTGCTCTAACCTGTGAATGCTGGTAAAATCCTTAATGGAGGTCACATATGTTGATCGTAATGAAAAAAAACGCCACTGAAAATCAAATCCGGGCAGCTGTTGCAACCGTTGAAAAAAAAGGCTACACAGCCAGGCCCATACCCGGAGGAGACCGGGTATCCATCGGTATCCTCCACAATAAAGGCTCTGTGGATGCTGCCCATTTTTCAGGACTTGACGGTGTTAAGGAGGTTATTCCGGTGACAAAACCCTATAAACTTGTCAGCCGGGAATTCAAGCAGGAAAATACCCAGGTAATAATTGGCGACGCTGTTTTCGGCAATGGCACCATGCCCGTGATTGCAGGGCCCTGTGCGGTTGAAAGTCAAAAACAGGTCCTGGCCATTGCCAAAGCGGTTAAAAAAGCCGGCGCCAAGCTCTTCAGGGGAGGGGCCTTCAAACCCAGAACATCCCCTTACGCCTTCCAGGGTCTTGGCAAAAAAGGGCTTGAATACCTGACCCGGGTCAAAGAAGAGACAGGACTTCCCGTGGTCACCGAAGTCATGGATGTTGAAACCTTTGATTTGGTGGAAGCCTGTGCCGATGTCATCCAGATCGGTACCCGGAATATGCAGAATTTTTCCTTGCTGCGGCGGGCCGGAATATCAAAAAAACCGGTCATTTTAAAACGGGGCATGGCAGCCATGCTTCAGGAATGGCTCATGGCAGCGGAATATATCATGGAAGGCGGGAACCATAATGTGATTCTGTGTGAACGCGGGGTCAGAACCTTTGTGCGCCACAGCAGAAATACCCTGGACCTGTCTGTTGTGCCGGCAGTGAAGAAAGAAAGCCATTTGCCGGTAATCGTTGATCCCAGTCATGCCGCCGGGGTGCGGGACCAGGTTGTCTGGCTGGCCTATGCCTCTGCCGCACTGGGAGTAGACGGCCTCATGATCGAGGTCCACAACCATCCGGAAGAGGCGTTGAGTGACGGTGCCCAGTCTTTGTATCCAGACCAGTTTACACGGGTTATGGAAAAAATGACTGCCATCCGGGCCATCATTGAAACCCCATGATAAAAACCCATCATATCCAGGGAAAATGGGGGTCCTCCTTTATCCATG
>JAIVHE010000418.1:1488-5168 GCA_020201255.1 Desulfobacteraceae bacterium | reverse complement strand
CCGGATGAGGTGTCCCCGGAGAGCCTGGACATTATCTCCGATCTGGTGAAAAACGGGATCGCCGTGTACATTCAGACCCCGTTTCTGAGCGACTGCAATGATACCGGACCGGAACTGGTGCGTTTGTTCGGTCTGCTGCGGGGGGCCGGTGCGGAACTGCACTATATCTATATCCCCTGCAGCCCCATCCATGGCAATTCCATTTACTGGAAACCCTTGTCCGACGGCATTGACATGGCCATGCATCTGCGGGCCCACCTGTCTGACCGGGTGATCCCCAGAATCTGCACGGCCACGCCCATCGGGAAAATGGACTGGTATTCCAGCGGCTGGGC
This sequence comes from Desulfobacteraceae bacterium, assembly GCA_020201255.1. Lineage (GTDB taxonomy): Bacteria > Desulfobacterota > Desulfobacteria > Desulfobacterales > Desulfobacteraceae > Desulfotignum. The sequence goes on along the minus strand of JAIVHE010000418.1, from coordinate 4,833 downwards.
CGTGGAAAAAGTAGCAGACAATGAGAATTTCATCTGGATCAGGACCCCCTATACCCCGGCATATTTCAAGGCGTTTGCCCCCTTGGCCAATTCTTTGACCAATATCCGGGTCAATGACGAAGGTACCATTGATATTCAGTACATGGCCAAAATCGGCAATGACGATTACCTGGTGGGCAACCGTCCCAAAAAGACGGCACCGGTGAATCCTCTGGCATCCCTGGAAGATCTGGACCGCCTCCAGGCATCTTTGGTTGAAAATCTCCAGACCGGTACATCTATTGTGCACACCGGCCTTACCGGCCTGGCCCGGGTGCATGAAACCCGGGTGTGTCTCCAGCCCTGGGCTGGAGAGGCTGAAATGGCCTATATTGAACAGGATCACCGGATCACCGATGTCCTGGTAGCAGGAGAGGCGGTGGATAATCTGTTTGAGATCCGAAATATGGCTGACCAGCTCTCAAAGATTCCCCATGTCAATGCCCTGCGGGTGCGCTCCATGAAACTGGCCACTGATCCCATGGCCTATACCCGGTCAAAGGTAAATTTTCTGGGGGATATAAACAGGCTGTCCGTGGTGCAGCCCCTGCGCCTGGAGATAGACACCTGGTTTGTGGTGGATACTGATCTGACACCGGATCATGCCACTGTCACCCGTCGCCTGAATCACAAAGGCATCACCGTGTATGCCAATGTACCCCTGCTGGGCGGGGTCAATGACAATGATGCAAAGATCCATGACCTGGCCTATACCCTGCGCAGTGCCGGCATTGAATTTCATCACCTGTATGTGGCAGGTCTGCCGGTGCAGGCAGACTGGAATGCGGACCATCCCATCGACTCCTTTGATGTCATCGATATTGCCACCAGGGTCCGGCGGGAAGGTTCCGGCAGAGAGATCCCCCGGTATATCATTGCTACTCCCCTGGGAGAGGTGGATTATGGTCTGACATCTTCCTTTATCCGGGAAGGCGATGCCGTGAAAGTGAAACTGGGCTGCTATGATGAGGTCTATTACAAAAGCATGGATCCGCAGTTTCAGTATCCTGAAGGGGTCACCGTATCAGATGACGGGCACCCGGTGGTGCCTGTGCCCGGAATGATAAAAACCAATGATTTTGTGGTGTCGTAACAAAAAAGGAAACATGGAATGAAATACCCGTATATCGCCTATTGTGAAGATGTTGAGATTGCACCGGTGTTCGGGGGATTGAACGGCAATCCCCTGATTGTGGACCTGTCTGTAGGATCTTCTGTGTTCGATGCAGTGGATGTGATGGATCAGAAAGCATTCCAGGCCTGGCTGGACCGGACCATGAAAGGCCGGCATTCCTGGGGGCTGGCGTCCTATCTGGAAGACAGAGAAACCATATTGGCCCAGTATCCCCAGATGAAAGAGGAATCCCGGTATTTTCACCTGGGATTGGATATCATCGTGGACCTTGATACCCCGCTGCATGCCCCCCTGGACAGCGTGGTCCAGGAAAGCGGGTATGAAGAAGGCCAGGGCAATTACGGGGGAAATGTGCTGCTGCGGCACGACAGCCCCGGTTTTGAAACCTTTTACAGCCTTTACGGCCATCTCAACAAAGAAAAGCTGCCCGCCCCCGGGGACCGGTTTGCCGCAGGAGAGGTGTTTGCGACCATCGGCGACTTTCATGAAAACGGGTACTGGTTCTATCACACCCATCTCCAGGTCATCACACAGAAAGGGTATGACCAGGGCTGGGTGTCCAAAGGCTATTGTTCAAAGAACGACCTGGCAGTCATGGACCAGCTCTGCCCTTCTCCGCTGTCCCTGTTCAGAATATAACAGACTACCTGTCAGCAAAAGTCCCCGGCAGGGATCAGGTCCATGCAGGATCTGAAACCGGCCAGGGACTTCTTTTTTTTGTCCTTGACCTTATAAAACGGTATTGGTAGAGACTGACAAAAGGAGAAAATCCATGAACCCTGTCAAAGCTGCCGTATGCCGGTTTAAAAGAAATGCCGGCACTGTTCAAAAAGCCGTTGAAATGGCCGGTGCATTTGCACATCTTCCCGGAAACGCCAGAGTGGTAATCAAGCCCAACATTGTCGCATGGATCAATGGGCCGTTTCCCAAATGGGGCGTGATCACCACCAGCACCATCATGGAAGAGACGGTTGTTCTGCTCAAAGAATACGGAATCAATGATATTGCCATTGTGGAGGGCAGCCTTCAGATGACTCCCAAGGAAACTCATATCGGGGAGAAAGCCTTTGCAGGTCTGGGCTATCTGAAACTCAAACAAAGATACGGGGTGAAGCTGCTGGATGTGTGGGAACGTCCCTTTGAAAAGGTGGATATCGGCCATGGGATGACACTCAAAGTCAATGCTGATCTGATGGCATCGGATTTTCTGGTTAATCTGCCGGTATTGAAAACCCATGCACAGGTCACAGTCAGTCTGGGAATCAAAAACCTCAAAGGGTTTCTCAATGTCAGTTCCCGGAAAAAATGCCACAGCGCGGACCTTGAAAAAGATCTGGATTACATGATCTCACGCCTTCCCGGTCTGATGCCCCCGTCTGCCACCATTATTGACGGGATTTACAGCCTCGAACGGGGGCCGTCCTTTGATGGGAAACCACGGAAAACTGATCTGGTGATTGCCTCGTCCCATCCGGTTGCAGCGGATCTGGTGGGTGCCAGGGTACTGGGACATGATCCGGATGACATCCCATACCTTGCGCAGGCTGCCGCGGATGCCGGGCTGTCCACCGATCTGTCCGGGATATCGGTGAAAGGTGAATCCATCGATGATGTGGCCGCCTTTCACAAATTTACCTTTCCCTATAATGCGGACAATACCCTGCCCCTGGGCATGGAAAAAATGGGCATCAAGGGGCTGGCATTTCATAAATTTGATGCAACCCTGTGCACTTACTGCTCTCCGCTGATTGGCATGCTGTTGGCCATTATATCCATGTCTTACAAGGGAAAACCGTTTGATTCTGTGGAGTTTCTTACCGGTAAGCGCCTGCGGCCTTCTGCCGGCATGAAAAAAAGCATTCTGGTGGGACAGTGCATGTGCACACACAACAAAGACCATGACGGTCCCCAGGAAATTGTCAGGATCAAGGGGTGTCCCCCGGATCCGGTCCAGGCTGCCAGTGCATTGAAGTCAATCGGAATCGATGTGGACCCCTCTGTTTTAACCAATTTTGAAATGGCCGGGGCGTTTATGATGGAGCGGTATAAAGACCGCCCGGAGTTTGATGATTCCTATTATACCATCTAAAGGGGGCCAACATGACCCGGTTTGTCAGTACCCGAAATATCCGTTTTTTGATCACAGAGGTGTTTGATGCAAGCGCTTTGAC
>JAIVHE010000418.1:0-1474 GCA_020201255.1 Desulfobacteraceae bacterium | reverse complement strand
CACCCTTACCATGACCGGCATACACCCAAAATGTTTGATATGGTTATCGATGAAGCCGTTACGCTTGCCACACAGCTGATGTATCCGGTTTTTGCAGACATGGACCGGCATCCGCCGGTGCTTGAAAACGGGCAGGTGAAAGTGCACAGGGCGGTAAAAAAAATCATGACCGAATTTGGGAAGGGCGGATGGATCGCATCCGGATTCCCTGAATCTCACGGCGGAGAACAGATCCCTTTGATTATCCGGTCGGCTGTCAGCTTTGTGTTTGCCGCATCCAATTATTCTGCTGCTGCCTATCCCGAATTGACCGCCGGTGCAGCAGAATTGATCACCTCTTTCGGCAGCCGGCATCTGATCGATACCTATGTGCCCAACATGCTGGCCGGCCGGTGGCAGGGCACCATGGCCCTGACCGAGCCCCAGGCGGGAAGTTCCCTGTCCGATATCACCACCACCGCATTCCGGGATACCCAGGGACGGTTTAAAATAAAGGGCGTTAAGACTTTTATATCCGCCGGAGACCATGACGGGGTGGAGAATGTGGTGCACCTGATGCTGGCCAGAATTGAGAACGCACCAGCCGGTGCCAGGGGCATTTCCCTGTTTGTGGTGCCTCAAAAAAGGCTGGATGACCAGGGTAATCTGGTAGCCAATGATGTCACCACCGCATCCATTTATCATAAGCTCGGTTACCGGGGGACCCCTGCTGCAGAACTGTCCATGGGAGAGAAAGATAACTGTTTTGGATGGCTGGCAGGGGAAGAAAACAAGGGTTTGACACACATGTTCCAGATGATGAATGAGGCACGCATCCTGGTGGGCTTAGCCTCATGCGCCATTGCATCGGCCGCCTATCATGCGGCCCTGGATTATGCGAAAAACCGCCCCCAGGGCAGGCCGGTCACCCAGAAAGATCCTTTGACAGCACAGGTTCCCATTATTGCCCATGCCGATGTCAAACGCATGCTGCTGTTTCAGCGATCGGTCGTAGAGGGCGGGTTTTCCCTGATTCTGCAATGTGCCATGTACGCGGATCTCATACGGGTGTCCTCCGGCGATGAAAAAGAACAATACCAGCTGCTGCTGGATCTGCTGACACCGGTTGCCAAAACATTTCCTTCTGAATACGGTTTTCTGGCCGCCAGCAATGCTATCCAGTGTTTCGGGGGATATGGGTATTGTGAGGATTTTCCTGTGGAGCAGTATCTGCGGGATATCCGGATCCACCCCATCCATGAAGGAACCACCGGTATCCAGGGCATGGACCTTCTGGGCCGGAAAATGGTCATGAAAAACGGCCGGGCCGGACTTCTTTTTATTGAAGAACTGGATCACACCATTCAGGTGGCACAACCATTTCCCGGACTGGCACATGCGGTCCAGGCTCTGGCAGATGCCAAAAAACTGCTTGAAACCGTGGCCAAAGTTCTTTTTAAAATAGCCGGGGAAGGGAAAATCGATGCCTTTTTAG
>JAIVHE010000417.1 GCA_020201255.1 Desulfobacteraceae bacterium | reverse complement strand
ATTGGTCCGTTTCATGGGGGTTTTGATGCGGTCCGGATCATATAACTGCTGCAGCGCCATGTGGGACCGCACACAGCCCGCCCCCAGGTTGACTTTGGAATGGGGGTTTCCCCTGATCTTTACTGCACGGCCGTCCACGACATAGACCTGTTTGGAGCACCAGGAAGTACATCCCTGGCAGGTGGCGGGCAGCCACTGCCCCGGTTCCGTATCTGTGCCGCCGGATGCGGCGGCCAGGGCCTTCATCTGCGGCATCATGCCTGTGCCCAGGGATACGGCAGCCCCGGTGGCTGCCGTGGCCTTGAGAAAGGAGCGCCGGGAGATCCCTTTGTTCTTCAGATACGCAGACATCAGGGGGATGGATTGTTCTTTTTTCATTTTCCCTCCAGTTATACGTTTAGGGTATATGGTTATGGGTGTTGGTCTTCATTGTCGTTGTCAATGCACCTGAGCCAGTACAGCAGTTCATCATAATCCAGCGGCTTGGTCAGGCAGGCATATATATGGTAACAGATAGCATCTTTGAGTTCCGGATGAAACCGGTTTCTGGAGATACACAAAAAATACACATTGGGGTACTGGATGGTCAGTTTCCGGATGGTCTGGTTGTTCACATCCAGTGTGTCCAGATCCAGGATAACACAAAAGGCTGAATTGCCGGCCAGGGCCTCTACCAGGCCGTCCATGTGGCCCACCACATGGTTCCCGTACTGGTGCCGGGACAATACCTGCTGCATCTCCTGCAGCTCATCGTGTGGTATGCGGCTTAGAATAATTTTTTTTTCCATGCCATGCTGTTTCAACTGGTGCCCCTTGCTTCAATGATTATTCTCATTGTAATGGTACATTTCAATATTTTTATATGAAAGCCGTCAGCCGTCAGCCATCAGCCGTCAGTACTCAGCTAAAAGCTAAGAGCTAAGAGCTAAAAGCTTTCATATTTTGTTGTGCCTTTCAGGGCATGGGTGTTATTAACTATTTAACATAGGCGAATAGCAAAAAAAGTTTAACATAGGAGAAGAGCAAAAAATGTGCCGGAAATAAGGGAAAACACTATTTTGTCCAGATCGCCCGGCCTGGCCGCTTACAGGCCGGCAGGAAACAGGGGTGGCTGAACCTGCCGGTACCGTGTGTCATCCAAGAAAAAAGAAAAAATGTCCGGATTCCGGACAGTAAGGGTTGACATATTATTAATTATAAATTATTTCAAGATATTATATGCATACGAAAATCGGACGGACAACCCGGAATTTCTGGATTGCCGTCCGAATCCGGGACATGATATGATGAAAACAACACAGATCATTTTCTGCCTGATCTGGCCCTGGGTTGTGTTACTGGCTGCTGCCGGGTGCGACCGGAACAGCGGATACACCCCGGTTGATTTCAGTGAGGTCACCTTGGAATCCAGTAACGAAGGTCAAAGAAGAACACCGGATCAACCCGCGGACCGCAGCCCAAAGAACCGCACACTCCGGGTGGCGGTGGCTGCCATGGTCTCCCCCAAACAGACCCTATCCAGCGCAAAACCTATGCAGAGGTCAATGAACTGTTTCCCAAGGACATGATCGATCTGGCCTTTGTGTGTTCCGGCCCTTATACAGGGGACCGGTCCGGCTACGGGTTTGAAGGCCTGGCCACCCCGGTTGTCAGGGGAGAACCCTATTACCGCTCCTATCTGATTGTCCAGAAAGAGTCTGCCTATACATCCCTGGAAGACCTGGAAGGAAAGGTGTTTGCCTTCACTGATCCGGATTCCAATTCAGGGGCACTGGTTCCCCGGTTCTGGCTGCTGGAAATAAACCGGGGGCCGGCGGATTTTTTTGACCGTGTGACCTATACCTACAGCCATGACAACTCCATCCTTGCCGTGGCCAGGGGGCTGGTGGACGGGGCGGCCGTGGACGGGCACATTTGGGATTACTACCAGGCCAAAAATCCCTATTTTACGGCCAAAACCCGGGTGATCAAAAAATCGGACCCCTATGGCAGCCCGCCCCTGGTGGCATCCGCTTTTCTGGATCCGCACCTGAAAGATGATATCCAGCAGGTTGTCCTGAACATGCACACCACTGAACCAGGCCATGCCATTCTCAGCAGCCTGATGATCGACCGGTTTGTGCTGCCCAGAACCGCCTGGTATGAAACCATCCGGGACATGCGGGCCGTTGTGGATCAAACCCGGTGAACAAAAGAGGTATCATGCGATTTTTTCCCGTGGACATCCCTTTTTTCAACAGCCTGCGCACCCTGCTGTTTCTTGCCGTATCCCTGCTGGTGATTTTCACGGGCACCATCGTTTCCCAGATCGTGATCCAGAACTACAGCACCACCCTGCTGGCCGGGGCCGCGGCAAAAGGGGAAAACACGGCCCACAAACTGGCTTTGGATCTCACAGACAAGATTTTGATCAATGATCTTGTGGCGGTGCAGAAAGCCGGTGTGGTGCGCCTGGGTATATCCGAAGCCCCCTTTCGGTCCAGGATCAGGGACCTGGGTATCCGCATGACCCTGATCACGGCAGGCGTACTGGCAATGGTGCTGGTGCTCAGCCATTTGTTGATCTCCCGGCTGGTCAGGCCCCTGATGGTCCTGACCGACACGGTGAAACATATGGATGAAAAAAGACTGGATACCCGTTTGGACTGCGCCGGCCCGGTGGAGGTGACCCGGTTGGCGGCAGCCTATAACACCATGCTGGAAAAGATCGCCGGATACACGGACCAGCTGAAACGCTCCAATGAAAAGCTGGCCAGAAAAAACACCGACCTGGACCGGGTGCACCACCAGATGATGACCACTTTTTCCGTTGCCCGGGAACTGGCTGCACTGCCGGATTTAAAGGCCATCGGTTCCTATCTGGTGGAAACCCTTGCAGATATTGTGGCCTGTCAGCACCTGACCCTGCTGATTTTCGATCATGAGCAGAAAATTCCCTACCTGATCCGGGGAAAAGATCTCCTTCCCCTTGACAAAGAGGGATTCGACCGGCTCCATGCCGCTGCCTGCCGGCCGGAATCGCCGGTATTTTTGAAAAAAACGGAAATCACAGCCCTGCTGCTGCCTTTTGAGATCAGCGCATCTTCCCGCATGGCCGTTTTTCCGTTTCATCATCACCAGCAGGTGCTGGGGGCGGTTCTGATCTCATGCCCGGAGGACTGCGTGTGTGTGAAAACCGAAATGGATGTGATTCACCTGATTCTTGAACAGGCATCCGGCGCGGTCTTCCGTGCTTCTGAACATGAAAGGGAAATCCAGTGGCTGAAAAAGAAAACCGACCGGACGTCTGGGTACCGGGGTATGAAGGGAAAGGATACCAAGATACAGGAGGTCTATAAACTGATCGAAGATGTGGCCCCCACCGATGCCACCGTGCTGATCCAGGGAGAAAGCGGCACCGGCAAAGAGATGGTGGCCCAGGCCCTTCATGAGGCAAGCCACCGGGCCGGACATCCGTTTGTCGTCATCAACTGTTCAGCTTATCCGGCCACCCTGCTGGAAAGCGAGTTGTTCGGCCATGAAAAAGGCGCGTTTACCGGGGCGGTGCAGCGAAAAATCGGAAAATTTGAACAGGCCGGGGGTGGTACCGTGTTTTTAGATGAGATCGGAGAGATTTCCATGTCCGCCCAGACCATGCTGCTGCGGGTGCTGCAGAGCCAGAAAATCGAACGGATCGGCGGCACCAGTGCCATCAAGGTCAATATCCGGATTGTGGCGGCCACAAACCGGCAGCTGGAGGAAGAGGTGAAAAACGGCAATTTCCGGGAAGGCCCCTGCTGGCCACCCATTTTCTCAAAAAGTTTGCCGCTGAACAGCAAAAACCCATTGAAAGGTTCGATCAGGAAGCCATGCGCCTGCTGGCTTCCCATGACTGGCCCGGCAATATCCGTGAACTGGAAAACAGCATTGAATATGCCGTCACCCTGGCCAAATCAGACACCATTTTTGCCGGGGACCTGCCCGCCGGCCTGCTGAATGCAAAGGCGCCTAAGCCTGATACGCCAGCCCGTGCGTTGCAGGCCAGTGAAAAAGACACCATTTCCCGGGTGCTGGACCAGTGCAGCTGGAACAAGACTGCCGCCGCTGCCAGTCTGGGTATCAGCCGAAGCACCCTGTATGAGAAACTCAAAAAACATGGGATTTCATGTTTGAGCTCAGCAAAAAAGAATTTACCGATTGGAGGTCACAATTTGTGACTTCCAATTCTGACAAGATGGGGCTCAGGTATTCTCCCATGGCGTTTACCGAACAGGGCGTGGCAATGTTGTCGAGTGTTTTGAGAAGTGACCGGGCCATCCTGGTGAATATCCAGATCATGCGGACATTCACAAAACTCAGACACATGATCGCCGGCCATGAAGAATTGAAAAAAAAGGCCGTGGTAATAAATTTCACCAAGATAAAAGTGTGAACTTATAGATGAAGACTCGATTGATTTTTGAAAATAATATTTCGCTTTTTTGTAGTTTTTGTCTACCCCAGAACCTTCATAATAAATCAAACCCAATTTGTGATAAATATTCCCCCAAGAATCACAGCCATTCTCGATAGCTTTTTCATACCAGTAAGCTGCTTTCTCCATATTCATTGGCACACCGAAGCTATCATAAAAAAGGTCTCCAATATGACACGTTGCGTTTTTGTTTTCACTTTTTGCAGCTTTTTCATACCAGTATAAAGCCTTTTGGGGGTCATGATTAACACCCGCTCCTAAATCATACATAGCGCCTAAGTTCCATTGGGCGCCAACAACTCACAAAAAAGATTCTATGCAATGTCCGGAGCATTTTCCTGGTGGGTGGATACTAGCAGCTGGCCCAGTTACACGGGAGACAGCAGGGCCGAAAAATCGGCTGTCCAACATATTCAGATCCGGGCCGATGACTCCTTAATTTTTGGGAGCCACCGCAAACCTCAAGTGGGCTTAGATTAATTATTGGAGCCGGGAAATAAAAAAAGGCCCCACAGTGATATGGGGCCTTTTAGAAAACAGTCATCACTCCAGGTTTGCTTTCGCCGTAGAATGATGGCCACCTTAGGTGGACTTAATCCTGATGCATTTGCAGAGCAGGTACGATTGTAAAATAACACCTCATATATGCTGTGTCAAGGAATTTAAACCTATGGCGTTGAGGATGCATCTTTGAATAGACTTAAACTCCTCTCCTTTTATAACTATCTTAATATATTGACGTTTTCCATTTGCTCCCTTACCCGAATGTGGTAGCGAGAGCCTTTTGAATGACACGGTTGCCAGCATGTCGCCTTTTACCCACTGTTGTGAACAATTATATGGCGGAGGTAATGTTGGATTCAGTGCCAACAGATAGTGATATGGCATTATCGGGTCAGGCGGAGTTGTGCTGAAGGGGACGATTGTACATAACCCATCCCTTCTTTTAAATTGAGGAGACATTACAATTGCAGGCCTGCGTTTTACCATCTCAGGCGGTGAAAAGCCTGTGTTGTAATCGCAAATGACTATGGTCCCGGTCTTTGGATGGAATTTAAGAGGCATGAAGTTTAAATATCAATTTAATGAGGTTGAAGTAAAGTTTTTTTGTATTCCCAGGTGAAAAATAATTCCCGCAAAAATGCTGAAACGCTTCACCGGGGGGGCGGGTGAAAAAATCGGCCGATTGGAGACTGGCCCCAAAAATGGGGTGAGTGATATTCCCCACACTGCAATACGGGAACAGGCTATGTACGAGCGGAAGTACGAGCCGGCCGTTTCAGTTATGGGGTGGCTTAGCCTGGCTGGTGTGTTGTTGCTGGTGACCGGGGGAGACAGAACGGTTAAAAAAATCTGCTTCACAATGCGGGGGGACCTGTTCATGGCTGTGGAATTGTTGCAATGGGGATGCAAAAAATATTGGGAGGTCTTCCCAAAAACGTGGTGAGTTGAAAGGGCACATAATCAGACTGATTGAAATACCATTGCTGGCGCTGGCGTAAGAATTGCCGAAAATGGTCATTTTTGTGGGGTATAGTGTGGGGTATAGATTTTTAGATAATAAAAAAAGCTTCCAGCAAACCGCTGAAAGCCTTGATTCTCTATTTGGTGATCCCACCGGGATTCGAACCCGGGTTACCGGCGTGAGAGGGAGCGGCCCAATCCGCATAACGCCTTATTATCAAGGCTTCCCGCTTGCATCAGACACCCCCCAAATACGTAAAAATACATGTCAAAGTATATCCACATGTATATCCAATTTTGGAGGAAAAGATGATTTAGCACAGCAGGATTTTAACTTGAACGACGACATATCAAAATGTCAAAATATAACAATTGCTGATCTCAGTAAAATTCAAAAAGTAAACGAAAAAAATTACAAAAAGCAGACACGTTTGATTTCATCTGCAAAAAAATGTAAAAAATTGACAGATGAAGAAAAAAAAATTTTTTTTGAGCGTCAAAGAGAAAGAGACCGAGAAGCGGAAAAGTTCAAACAAAATGAAAGAATACAGCTTAATTTGTTTGAAAAATGTAATTTTGATGAGTATGCAGCTATGCCAAACATTATAGCAAGATCAGCCCTTTTTTCGCCGATCGCTCGTGGAAAACGGAAATACGTGAAAGATGTCGTGATTGCATCGAGAAAAGGTGTAAAAATTACATTTACAGGTGAAACGTTCGATATGGGTGATTCTGATGTATTTTTAGGTATAATCAAAATTGTTGATCAAAAAGAGCTCGGAACTGAAGTTGAATTCCAACCGTACAGCTTTTTGAAAAAAATTGGGAGAGCAACAGGAAAAGCAAACAAAGGCTGGCTTCAAAACAGCATAAAGCGTTTAAAGACGGGTGTATTAGCTATTGAGACTAAAGGTTATTATGTGATGTTGTCGTTGATTGATGACTACATATATGACAAAAATACTGAAAAACACTATGTTAAGATCAATCAAAAAATGTATTCGTTGTTTAAAGATAATCAATTCAGCTTAATTGATTTTGAAAAACGCAAAATAATGAAATTTGATCTGTCAAAATGGCTACAGACTTATTTGAAAGCAAGCACCGGCAAACAGAAAATCTCACTTGATAAATTGCAGATCTACTGCAATCAAAAACGCCGCAAGGACAGATTCAGAAACGATCTTAGAAAATGCTTCGAAGAAATGAAACAGCTGAAGGTTGTTAAAAAATATGTGTTTCATAAAAATGATATAATTGAGTACGAGACATCATAAAACCCTGTTCCATTCAATTTTAATATTTAGAAATTGAATGGAACACATTGTATAGTGGAATCCTAAAGCGCTTGAAAGCTTCGTCAAGCGCTTTTCTTATGCATTTTTAGCCTATCGGTATAACGGGGACATTTCATCGGTACAGCGGGGACATTTCATCGGTACAGCGGGGACATTTCATCGGTACAGCGGGGCGTGTTCATCGGTATAACGGGACAGATTCATCGGTATATCAGGGACATGGTCAAACGCTGAAA
>JAIVHE010000110.1 GCA_020201255.1 Desulfobacteraceae bacterium | reverse complement strand
AAAAGGCCACCAAGGCATCTCCCTTTTTTCGGGAACATGACCTTCGTGGCCTTTTTACGTCTGTTATGATGCCGGCCTTATGCCGGCTGCCGCAACCAAGCGGGAATTCAATATTTTTGGGTCAGACAGCTTCTGCTGCCGTTTAACTGTGGACTTTCATAGCCCTTGTATGAAAAGATGTCAAGTAACTTTGGTGAAATTTCTGATCTTGTTGCAGGCTCTTCATAAGCACTACTCGGAAAAAAAAGTTATGATTCACCACTTTCATTTTGTGATCGTTCTTCCGCCTTCATGTTTTTTCAGAGATCCACTCCCAGCTCCCTGTGCAGCTGTGCCATCCATTCGGGAACCGTGGCATTTTCCGCGCCGTAATAGGAAGCCGCGTAAGGTTTGATATCGATGACCGGGCTGCCGTCCACCGCTTCCAGACCTTTGACCCTTAAGATGTTTCCGTTACGTTCAAGAAGCGGGACCGCAGATACCAGGACCGGATTGGGCCGGGCCGGACTGCATGTGGCAAAAATGCCCTGCCGGGGCAGATCTTTGCGTCCCATGGGATGCACCTTGCGCAGGGTTCGTCTTTCCGGGTCGATCAGGTGAGGCCAGTAAATCACCAATACATGGGAAAACCCTTCGATACCGTCCAGAAGCTCATCCCATTGGGGGAAAATGGTCAGTTCACACACGCAGGCCTGGACTTTCCGGTGATATTCCCGGATTTGTTCCATCCGGTCCTGAAGTTCGAGGTCGGAGTCCCCGGCGGTGAGCATGGGGATTTTAATATCACTTCTCACCACACCGACAGGGGTGAGCCGCATCTCGGGCCACTTGTTTTCATTGGGTTGCATTTTCAGCTCCTTAAAAATCAAACGATACCGTCATCATTGCCGTAAAAGGCGCACCGACGTAATAGCTGGTGCTTCCGGGCCGGCTGTCATCCATGGCATTGATCACGGACACATATTCCTTGTCAAACAGGTTGGTCAATTCCAGGGACAGTCTGAGTTTGTCCACAAAAGAAAAGTGGTTGAAGGTGTATCCCATTTTTAGATCCGCCACCACATAATCATCGATCTTTTCTTTATGCTCGTCATCCCCGTACCGGGTGCTCAAATACCGGACCATGGGAATCACTTCAAAATCTTTCCAGGTATATATCAAACCGGTTTTGACGGTCCATTCAGGGGTATCCAGTACCTGTTTGTCTTTTGTGTTGCGGACCGCCCCCTGAAAGATCAGGTCGTCATCGTATGTCAATGCGGTATAGGAAGGGTTGAAAAAGAAGTTCAGGTTGTCATTGACCAGAAAATTGGATTCGATTTCAATCCCGTAGCCGGTGGCATTTCCGACGTTCTGGAAATAGCTCTGATTTACCCTTGGATCATAGACCGTGGTCAACAGGTTTTGATGTCTGGAATAAAAAAGGGTCGGCACCACTTCGAACCGGTCATGCCGGAACCGCGCACCCACCTCGAAGTTGTCTGAAATTTCCATGTCATAGCCGCTGAACATATCATCGAGCGTCACCCCTGCCGCCTGAAATGCGGCGCGGTTCTGGTTGTAAATGTTGACCAGCGGGACATAGGCATAGGGACGAATCTGGTTGCGGCCGTAACTGGCATTCAATTCCAGGTTATCTGTCAGCCTGTATGCCATGCCCAGTGTCGGAAGAATTTCTTCATAGGTCTTTTCTTCACGGAAAAGATCCGGTGCCGCCACCAGATTGAAGGCAGGGGCGGAGGCGATATATCCCTGGCCGGCAGGATCGGTGTAGTGAAAATATTTGAGACCGGCCTGCCAGTCAATTGTCCGAAGCTGCCGGCCAGTTTCAGAAACGGACTGTGGACCACCCCTTTGTCATCATTTTTCATGTACATGCCGTATCCTTTGAAGGCAAATGTGACGGGGTCGAAATTTTGCTGCCGGATGATCATGTCGGACACTTCAGCCCAGTATCCCAGAGAGGCAGTCCCCCATGAAAATTGAGAATTCAGCTGGGTGATCATGCTGGGTGATCATGCCGTACCTTTCAATATCCCGTTGCCGTTTGATGACAATCCCGCCCTGGGCGCCGGACCCTTGCAGAATGTCGGTATCTTCATCCGTGTAGTAAGGCTTGAACATAAACCGGAATTTGTCAGAAAGCGTGACCGGAAGTTCAGCCAGAAAGTCCCGGTTGATATATTCGCCCCCGTTGTATCGGTAAAAGTTGATATCATCGCCCTTGTTGCCGGTCAGGCGGCTGTTGTAGTCTTTTTTGTAAAAGCTGCCCAGAGATTCGACTTCCCCATAGGTCAACGGCCGGTACAGATCCTGTTTCAGATCATTGGCATTGAACCAGAATTTGACCTCATCGCCGGTGGGTATGGGCTGGCGTAACATCAGGTTTAGATTGTTTCTGGGTCCGAGATCACCGGGGCCTTTCCATTTTTCCGCATCAGTATGGGAAAGAGAAAGGGACAGCCCGGTCCCGGTTTGGGGCAGGCTTCCGGAATCCAGCCGGATAAAGCTTCGGCTGTAATTGTTGGTGCCGATTCCCTGGCTCAACGATATACCGAATTCTTCTTCCGGCCATTTGGGCCTGAGTTCCACAGCACCGCCCCGGGCTCCCACGCCGGTGCCCAAGTCTGCCGGGACCGCTCCCTTGTATACCGCAATGCTGTCAAAATTTTCCATATCATAGAGATATTCCCGGGGACCCATGGGGTTGCCGCCGTAGTTGGGAACCCCTGCCACGGTCATGGCACCCAGAAATCCGCGGACCCCCCGGATCCGGATATTTTTCTGCTCGGCCGCCAGTCCGTACGGGTCGATGCTTTCCACCATGACTCCGGGAAGAATGTTGATCGCCTCATAAACGCTGACCGCAGCCTTGCTTCCCAGTGCATCCAGGCCTTCGCGGGTAATTTCACTTCCCGTGTAAACCGTTTCATTGGTCTGTTTGGTGGGGGTCACCAGTTTTGTTCCCGTCACAACCACATCATCCAGAATTACTTTGTCGGTGCTAGATTCCCCGGCATAGGCGGACATGGCTGCCATCACCAGAAAAATCGCTGTCAACTTTTGCATGAACTTCATCATTTCCATCCCTTTCTTGGCTGTTTGTGCCAATGCGTAATGATTGTTGTTATTTGAATTGGGGGGAAATGTGTCTGCACATAACCGGCCATGAAAATGCCGGAAATCACACCGGGGCAGTAATGGTCATGGAACTCCAGCGCCCTTATCACCCGGGCCGATGCCCCGGATGCAACGGCATTGGCAATGGTGATGACCCGGAAGGCGTTGTCCCCGAATATCCGGCCGGCCAGCCGGGTTTCAAATGCTTTTGCATGCTGGTAAAGGTAGGGGGCATCAATCCGTTCCACGGTTCGGATGCCGAACATTTCAGGGGACAGGGTCCGGGGGAAATTTTCGGCATCTGATGTGCCGGATTTTTTCATCTCCAGATAGGCGCAAAATCCGGACTGCCGGTCATAAGTGGCAAACCACAGGGGGGCTTGGGCAGCGGCCTGGATCTCCACCAGGGTGTTTTTACCCCGGCTGGCTCCGGTGGCCTTTGCCAGGCCGTCAAGAGTCCCCTGGGTGGACATGCCGGACATTTCTGCATATCCTGCATTGGTCAGAACAATAAGATTATCCTTGTCCGGCGCGGCAGCAGCTTACTGGATCATTTCCAGGGACATGCCGGCGGCAAACTGTCCGACAGCCTTCCATTGGCTGTAAACAGATCCGGAAGCGGACGGATCACTGACAGATTGTCCAAAGCATACCCCGCTCCAGGCAGTGATGGTGACGGCCAGAAACAGGGCCGTTATAACGGTGTGTTGATATTTTGCAGGTTTCACGATTTTCTCCTTCATGTCATTTTCTGCATGTTGTTCAAAAACAAAAAGGCCAGGAACATCTGGACAGGGATATTCCCCTGTCCGACCTTCCTGGCCTTGGTTTTAATAATTCAAATAATTTCTGGTTCTGCCCGCTGCAATTTCGATTGCAGATTTTGGGCCAATCTATGTGAAAAAAATTCCCTGTCAAGTGTTAATGATCTATTCATAGACTCCGGCAAGGGGGATCTTTACCGTCCGGAAACATTGCGCCGAAAGAATCGCTTTTGTCCATAAAATTTTTTCCTGCCAGGTTGACTACAAACTCACGGGTTTCCCGGATATTGGCCAAGGTGTCTCTTTTTTCTGCCGATGCCAGACAAATCAGGTCGAGGGGCCTCAGTACCGGCATGATGCAGGAATAGAGCGCAATATTGTTTATCCCTTCCCGGCTGCGGGTGGAAATAAAGGCCACAGGTAAAGGCATAAATCCCTCTCTCATAACAGACGTCCTCTTTGGCATGTCCCGATCTTTTCGTCCGGTGTCCATTGTGGTGGTGTGGGTTTTTACAATAATAATGTTTTGAATGCCGTTTGGCCTTTTATTCGATAAATGGAAAAATCCCGGTCAATCGTTGCAATTGTATGTATACCTTTTTTTTCGGCCAGTAAGACAAGACATGAGTCTGCGAAATCCATTGGCAGGTCACTATACTTTTCAGTTAATTGTTTAATTCTTTGAAAGTCCGGTTTAATGATATTTGCAATCTCAACCCCACCTCTGGAAACCCATTCGATAAAATCCAATTGGGCATTTCTATTAAAATCAAGTAAATGCAGGGTCTCTGTTATGGATGCGATGGTGGTGATCAGTAAAAACCGGTTCGATTTGATGAATTCTACAGTTTTTTGATGATATTTATCGGATACGTCAAAAAGGGCGATTAAAGGGCCACTGTCAATAAGAATTTTGTTCATTTCCTTTTTGCCCGAATTTTATCTTTAAGAAGTTCTTTTCTGCTTGAAGACAAATCGTTTCGACCGCTGGCATATTTGCCGAATAAATCCTGGCCTAATTCCCACGCATTTTGTTTTCCGATTTTTTCAATGTAATCAACAAGGCTTTTGCGGATAAGTTCAGATTTTGACAGGCCAAGATATTTTGCTG
>JAIVHE010000416.1 GCA_020201255.1 Desulfobacteraceae bacterium | reverse complement strand
CGGCTTTTGTCCAAAGACATTGCCACGGTCAAAGCCCTGCTGGAACAGGGGGCGATTGTGAAGGCAGTGGAATCTGCCGTGGGAAAATTGTATTAAGGCGGTACCGGCAGTATGATGATGATGGTGTTGGTGATGCTCACAGACGCACCAGTTTCAGGTTTCCCCACAGCCCGATCCGGGAACCCAGGATGATCACCAGGCCTTTTATCCCGGGGATGGCTTTGCCCGCTTCCAGGGTTTCGGGGATATCATCACCGGTCCGCACCTGGTTGGCCAGGGCCGTGGCAGCCGCATCCGCCAGCAGGCAGGACGGGGCCATGACCATGACCGCGTCGGCGTTGCCAAAGCTTTTGGAATGCCCGAAGGTCCCTGATGAGGTGCATACCCCGAAAGCGCTGTCCTGTCTTGGCACCTGGATGCCGGTGGTCAGGCTCAAAGGAGAGGTGCCCGCAAAAATGGTGAATATCGTGTCGGTTTTGGAGCAGACAAAGATATCGCCCCCGTTTTCCACGATCACCTCGGAGGACCAGCGCAGCAGGTGCTGACCGCAGGTCCGGGCCACTGCACCGGCCACGGCTGCCATGGGGCCGACTTTCGCCATCTTGGCGGCCTGTGCCATCTCCTGGATCACCCGGGGGGCGGTGTCCGGCACCGGCACCGGCACCAGGGCGTCAGCAAAATCCGGATGCTGTTGGATATAGGCTTCAATCTGATGCCGGCAGTGCTGCACCGCCTGGACGGCCCGGCCGGACAGGTCGGTTTGTGCCTGGATGTGCAGGTTGGTTTCCTGCACCGTGATTTCAAAGGATGTCAGGCCTTTTTTGCGGTGCTGCTGCCGGTAGATGGTCCTGTTTTCAAACCTGTTTTCAAACATGGTCCACGGGTTCGGGCCGCAGATGGGCCGGGGCCTGGCGGATGAAATAGGAATCGGTCATGCCGGAGATGAAATCGCGCACCATCTGGGCAGGCGAATGGGTCCGGCAATAGGGGGCAGCCATGTCCGCCAGAAACTGGGTGAATATGGCCGATGACCGGTTTTGTGCTGCAAGGTCGTCCAGGTACTGGTGAAACAAATGATCGTATATGGCGCCGATGGATGCCAGGTGGCGCTTGATGGCCGGATTCTTGTAGATATGGCGGTAATTGAACCTCTTGAGGGTTTCCAGGGCCCGGGCAATGTCATCTGAAAACCCCACAAAGGGGTGGTCCAGGCTGGCGGCAATCAGATCTGTCACCAGGTTGAACACGATGGTGCCGTTGGTGGTACCCAGTTTTTTTTGGCATACTGCCGGAATCTGATCCCGTTTTACCAGTCCCAGGCGGATGCCGTCTTCCAGGTCACGGCCGATGTAGCTGATGGTGTCGGCCATTCGCACCACGCAGCCTTCCAGCGTCATGGGAGTCGCGTTCCATTGTTCTTTGGTGTGAAACTCCCGGATGATCCGGTCCAGGTCTCCGAAGGTGCGCTGCTGCACAGGGGTCAGCTGCTGGATATGGGTTTCCCCGTCATGGCACAAAACGGCATCCAGGGTCTGGAGACTCAGGTTCCACCCCTTTCCTTTGCGCTCGATCCTTTCCAGAAACTGGATGCTCTGGATGTTGTGATGAAAATATCCGGCCCCGGCGGCATGGGTCAATCGGGACAAAAATCGTTCCCCGTCATGGCCGAAAGGGGGATGGCCGATGTCATGGCCCAGGCTGGCTGCCTCGATAAGATCCTGGTTCAGGCCCAGGTAACGGCCCACGGTTCTGGCCACCCGGGACAGCAGCTGCACATGGAGCACCCGATGGGTGAGGTGGTCATTGCGGATCAGGGAAAAAACCTGGGTTTTGTCAATATACCGGGTAAAAGCAAGCGAATTGAGGATCCGGTCGGCATCCTGGCTAAAGGCCTGTCGGTATTCGTTGTGGGCCATTTTTTCGGTGTGCCGCCGCACCGCGGATCGGGAAAGACACGCCAGAGAGCGCAACGACTCCTTTTCCGTATGATTCAGGAGTTGCTGCAGTTCCCTGGCTTTTTTCAGACGGTCATCCAAAACGATCCCTATGGCTTATAACCGGTGCTCCATCACTTGGTCTAAGGTATGAGGGGCGAAAAGTGACGACTAGGACGGAAGATTTCCTGGTTAACATCCTCAATCCTCATCTCTCATCCCTCATCCCTCATCCCTCAATCCTCAATCCTCATCCCCCAATCAATTACAATTGTTTGAGAATGTTGTCCACCACTGTGGAAAATGCCTTGGTAAAAGGGGTTTCTTCCTCCTGGAACATGATGGGAACCCCCTGGTCTCCCGAGGCCACTACCCCGGTGTCAAAGGGAATGGCGCCCAGAAAAGTAAGACCCTGCTCTCTGGCGGTTCTTTCACCGCCCCCGTGCATGAACAGATCAATGGGTTCATTGCAGTGTGGACATTTGTAACCGGACATGTTTTCTACAATGCCTAATGTTTTGAGTTTCACGGTCTTGCAGAAGGATATGGATTTTCTGATATCGGCCAGTGCCACTTCCTGGGGGGTGGTGACAATCACGCCCAGTGCTTCGGGAATGGTCTGTACCACGGTGAGGGGCTCATCACCGGTACCGGGAGGGGCGTCAATAATCAAAAAATCCAGTTCCCCCCAGTCCACCATCCCCACAAACTGCTGGATCATGCCGGCTTTGGCAGGACCCCGCCAGATGATGGCCTGGTCCTTGTCCTGCATCAGGGCCTGGACAGATACTACTTTGAGGTTTTCATTCACCTGTTTGGGGATCAGGCGCTGCTGGTCAGGAGTTATATCCAGAAGCTCGGTGAGTCCCAGCATCTGGGCAATGGACGGCCCGTGGACATCCACATCCATTAGTCCGGTTCGGTATCCTTTTTTGGACAACACAGCCGCCAGGTTGGCGGATACGGAGCTTTTGCCCACACCGCCCTTGCCCGAGAGCACGAAAATTTTGTGTTTTATTTTGCCTAATGATGCCTTGATCATGGCCTGTTGTTCCTGTTGTTTTCCGGCCATATCATTTCCCTGGGAAGGACACCCCTGGGGTTTTTTTGCCTTGTCTACGCTGTCGTGAATCATTGTATATTGTATCTCCTTTTGAGAAATCCGTGGTTGATAGCAGATGCTGTTTGAAACCACACCCTATTATTGTCATGATCCGGTTTGTGTCAACTGGAAAACAGATTCTTTTACCGGGACATTGGGCCAGAACCGGGTGATGGTGATATGTGCTTTCTGGTGTTCTCCATTGGTGATGGTCATATGGACCGGGATCTTTCTTTTGTCCATGGTATCAAAGGCATGGTAAAGGATTTCCCAGCGAACAACCTCTTCTCTGTCCAGCAGCCGCAGCATCCGGATGGTATTATTCGGTTCCAGGATCAGTTCCTGGGAATGGGACCGAAAATTTTTGCGCAGCAGGATCCGGGACTGATCCTCTGGTAAAAAGTAACCCGGCTGCCGTCTGCTGCAATGGTTTCCACCGGATGGCCAGAGGCTGTAAAGGTAATGCGCACCCGGTCGGGAGCCCGGGCAGCCCAGGCGATCTGGTATGTCTGGACACCGTCGGGTGATTCCAGGCGTACCTTGCCGGTACCTTTGCTGGTTTGAATCTCCTGGTTCATGGATCTGATGGCCCGGGCAGCCTGCCATGCCGCCTTGTCCAGAGACGGATCGGTTTGGGGCCTTGGCAGTCCGCACCCTGCCAGGCTGATGGCAAGGGCGGTTATGATACGGAACAGGATATGGACCGGTTTCATGGGGAGGGCTGTTCTAATTTTCGGGATTCAGGATCAAGGGAGGGATGTTCTGATTCGGGGGTATCAGATTCAGGGATGCCTGACTGCTGTTCCAGATCTTTGATTTTTTCTTTTATCTGCTGTACCAGGTCGGCATCTTCCTTTTTGGCATTGGCAAGGGCTTTGCGGTACATTGCCAGGGCTTTGGACAGCCGGCCGGTTTTCACATAGGCATCTGCCAGGTGGCCGGCAATAATGGATTCAAAGTCTGTGAGTTCAGCAGCCCGTTCCAGATAAATGACCGCTTTTTCATATTCTTTTTGTTGAAAATAGACCCATCCCATGCTGTCTGTGATATACCCGTCCTCCGGTTTAATTTCCATTGCCTTGAGAATCAGGATCTCTGCCTGGTCCAGGTGGATGCCCAGGTCAGCATAGGTATAACCCAGATAATTTAAGGCGGAAGCATCCTCAGGATCAATTTCGATGATTTTTTTCATGGTGGCAATGCAGGCCTCTTTTTTGCCGGCCTTGTCCTGGATGGTACCCAGCCTGAACAACAGGGAGGTGTTTTCCGGTGCATCCGCCAGTCCTTTGGCAAGAAGGTCCATGGCTTTTTCCAGCCGGCCCTGTTGTTCATAAAAAGCGGAAAGATAGGATATGATATCAATGTCTTTGGGATTTTTATCATGGTGCTGTTCAAGAAAGGTTACCGCTTTTTCTTCCCTGCCCGTTTCCCGGTATAAAAATGCGATGGTTAAAAGGGTTTTCTTATACTGGGGGTGTGCGGAAGACACCTTGAGATAATGCTGGATGGCTTGATCCGCTTTTTTCTGTGATTCATAGGCCATCCCCAGGAAAAAATTGAGGTTGTCGCTGTCCGGGTCTGCCTTGAGCAGTTCGGAAAATACAATCACGGCATCATCATACCGTTTCTGGGCAATAAAGGTATCCACTGCGACCATGACCAGCCGGGAATTGGTGGATGCCTGCCTGCCAAGGGCAGTGAACATCTCTGCTGCTTTGTCTTTTTGTCCGGTCTTGTGGTAGATCAGGGCGGTTTCCAGCAGTGCTCGGTCATTGTCCGGTTCTATTTCCAGGATTTCTACATATATTTTCAGGATTTTTTCATGGTCAGTATCATCTGTCTTGTGCCGTAAAATTTCAACGAGTTTGAACCGGGGCTCCACCAGATCCGGTTCAAGGCGGATGGTTTCTACAAATGCCTTTTCCGCCTCTTGATAGTTTCCGGAAAGAAGATGGGCTTCCCCCAGATAAAAATGGGCCACATAATACCGGGGCAGGTGGTCTGCCATCTGGGAAAACAATTGTAAGGCCTGGGGAAACTGCTGGTTTTCCATATATGTTTTTCCCAGGCGCAGGTACGTTTCCTTGTTTTCCGGGTCCAGTTCCAGGATCTTTTGCATCAAAGAATGCAATTGGTCTTCTGTGGTGGTCTCTTTATTCAGGCGCACCAGCATGAGCAGGTTATCCACATCATCCGGGTCACGGGCGGCCAGCTCCTCTGCCATGGCCAGCGCTTTTTCCTCTTGGCCCATTTCTAGATGCAGCCGGATCAGATCCCGCCGCAAAAAGGAGGATTCCGGATCTGCTGCAATGGCTTTTTCAAGGGATTCCGCAGCAGGGCCAGGCTGACCTTCCTGGTGCAGCATCACAGATTCCAAATAATAATATCTGGCAGAAAGGGGTTGTTCAGAAACAGGCGCACCATCCGGCAGATGGTTTGCCGGTGTCTGAACTGCTGGTGCATGGCGGATCTGGTTGCAGCCTGAAAAACCAAGAACCGCTGCCAGTATGCATATATGGGCAATTGTTTTTTTCATGGAAGGTATCACTATTTTCTTTGCCCTTTTATTGACTGTGGTCATACATGTCGAAATCCGGCATGTCTTTTTTAAAAAAGGCTTTCATTTTTTTTAGGATATTGTTTTCGATCTGCCGTACCCGTTCTCTGGATATACTGTATTCTTCACCAATCTCCTGAAGGGTTTGGGGTGAATCGGAAAAAATGCGCCGTTCAAAAATCTCCAATTCTCTGTCATTGAGTGTTTTTTTAAATTCAGTGACCTTGGTGTGCAGGATATCTTCGATTTCTTTTTTTGCCATCTGATCTTCTGAGGAATCTGATTCTGTATTGATAAATTCGATGCGCTCGGTGTTGGAATCATTTTTCAAGGGTTCATCAAGAGATAAATCCCAGTTGGCCAGGCGCTGGTCCATGTCCACCACTTCTTTTTCAGACACGCCCAGACGTTCGGACAAAAGCTTTGGTTTTGGATCGAATCCCTGTTCAATGAGCAGCTGTTTTTCTTTTTTCAAGCGGAAAAACAGTTTGCGCTGGCCCTGGGTGGTGCCGATTTTGACCATGCGCCAGTTGTCCATGATAAATTTGAGGATATATGCTTTGATCCAGAAGGAGGCGTAATAGGAAAATTTTACATTTTTATAAGGGTTGAACTTTTTGACTGCCTGGACAAGGCCGATGTTGCCTTCCTGGATAAGGTCCAGAAGATTCTGCATCCAGATCCGCTGGAACTCAAGGGCAATCTTCACCACCAGGCGCAGATTGGAGGTGGTCATGATATAGGCTGCTTCCTGGTCCCCTTCCTCCTGGATACGCGTGCCCAGTTCAATTTCTTCATCCCGGTTCAGCAGCCTGTACCGGTTGATTTCATTCAGATAGCTCTGGATGGGATCCGATTTGACCAGGGCTTTTGAATTGGATGCCCGGGCTTTGGGTACCGGCAGAAGAAAATCTTTTTTGCCCGGACGTTTTTTATCTGTTTCAGAATGCTTTTGATCTGCGCTGTTTTTCAT
>JAIVHE010000415.1 GCA_020201255.1 Desulfobacteraceae bacterium | reverse complement strand
AATTATGGAGAATAACAGACATATGGGCCTGAACAAGATTACCAAACCAGAGTCATTGGCAAAACAAGTCCAAAAAATGTTGCGGCAGTCTATTTTACAAAATGAACTGATCCCCAATGTCATTTACAGTTATTGATGACAAGGAGATGTGTTTCATGAAAATAGCCGCTATCCAGCTTGCCGTGATTGAAAATGATCCAGCAGCCACCTTTGACAAGGCCCGGCATGCCATTGGTCAGTGCAGTGATGCTGATCTGGTGATACTGCCGGAAATCTGGCAGACCGGTTTTATGCGTTTTGACCGGTATGTGCCTGATGCCCAGACCATGGACGGCCCGTTTGTAAAGAATATGGGAAAACTGGCCAAAAAATATCAGATCTATCTGCACACCGGAAGTTTTGTGGAAAAAGACGGGGACAATTACTACAACACCAGTGTGCTGTTTTCTCCGGATGGGGCTATTCTGGCCACATACAGGAAAATTCATCTGTTCGGTTACAACGCAAAGGAAACACAGATTCTGACCCCCGGGGACACTCCGGTGGTGGTGGAGACCCCGTTCGGCAAAATGGGCATGGCCACCTGTTTTGACCTGCGGTTTCCGGAGCTGTTCCGGGTCATGGTGGACCAGGGAGCGGATATGTTTCTGGTATGTTCCGCCTGGCCCTATCCCCGGCTGCCGGCCTGGACCATGCTCAACCGGGTCCGTGCACTGGAAAATCAGTGCTTTCTGGTTTCTGCCAACTGTTGCGGTATGAACAGCGGCAGCCGGTTTGTTGGTCACAGCATGGTGGTGGATCCCTGGGGAACGGTTCTGGCCGGGGCCGGAGATGAAGAAGCCATTGTAGAAACAAGAATCGACCCGGCTAATACCGATGCTGCCAGAAAGAGATTCCCGGGCCTTGCCGGCAGAAAAATGTTTCTCAATCCGGGATTGCTATAAGGTTCAGCTCCGGCGCACCATTTATGTCCGTATAAACCATTCCACAGGCCTTCTTATGGATACCGGATCCGGGTATTTGTCAAGATATCCCACCCGGAGCATGAAATGGGGGATGGTGCCGGGGCCATGGTTTTTCGTAATATGTTGTTGGCCACGGGTTTCTTCCAGGGTCTGGGACATGGGGTGAATGGCGATCATCCGGTTTCTGGCTTCAAGGGCCATGCGCTGGAACCTGCGGCCGCTGGCAATCAGGTCTGCAACCGTGTTTCCCTCACCTGTGATCACCAGCCATCCGGCACCTTGCCTGGTCTGATGCCGGGTTTTTTCAATGCCTTTTTCTACAAAGGTTTTTTTCGTCACATCCGCCTGATCCATGAAGTGCCGGACATACCAGCCGGCAAGCCCCTGGATCTCCATGCCGGCCGGGGTCAGGCCGTCCCTGTGTTCTTTGATGGCTGTGTCTTTGAGCCTGGTCCACTCTGCCATCTCCCGGACAGCTGAACTGTTTTTCATCTGGATGATATAGTTGGCCACTGCCTGTTCTGCCATGTGGTCGGCATGGGCGGTGCCTTTTGCAAAATAAAACAGATGTCCGTCTGTAAGGTGTGAAAACGCGCTCACATCTTCGGGTGTCAGCTGCCTGTCGGACAGATGGCTTTTTACTGTTCTGCGTGAGGTCAGGCGGTGCAGATCCATCTCTTTTGGCTGGATTTTCTCCAGTCCGAGCGACACCACATCCGGATTACCATCTGGATTAAAATGGTCTTTTGCGGGTATTGTGGCATGTGCCTGATAACCATGGGCGGCCGCAGCCTGTACCAGGTTTTCCAGGAAGGCGCCAATGGACAAAAGCGCTTCTGTATTGTTACTGTCCACCACCGAAAGTCTTCGGTCAGGGTCCAGGCCGATGGTCCAGTGATCCGGGGCATCGATTCTCACAAACCAGGGCTGGGCGTTATGGCCGCTGGGAGCTAAAGATGCGTAATGCAGGATGCGGTATCCATCTGCGGACAATCCCGGGATATTCGGGGATGGCTGTTTTTCCATCAGCCGGGACCGTAAGCTGGTTCGGCATCCTGTGGTCAGCATGGGGATGCCTGCCAAAACAGCAGCTGTAGCTGCACCGGTTTTTAAAAAATTTCTGCGGTTCATTGTATTCTCCTTGATATTATGTCACTTTTTGGTGACTTAATTTGGTAAAAAAATATTATGCAGGGGGTATGACATGGTGGATAACCATGTTCACTGCGGATGCAATTCTGTCCCACCCCTGGTCTGTGGCCAGGTCAAGGCCGCCGTAAACATCGATGTTGTCTGCACGGATGGCCAGATAGCTCAAAGCAGCGCCCACCAGCATGACCAGGGCCTGCAGGTCGATGCCGGTCCGGTCTTTTGCAAAAAACATCTGAAAAAAGGCCATGATGCTTTCTTCTCTGACCCGTTCCAGTTCCTCGGTCAGTTCATTGGGTTCTATCATCTCCCAGGCCATGATCGCACGGGTCAGGGGCCTTTTTTTCAATGCCTGGATAAAACTGGCTGCAAACAGGGCTAGTTTTTCATCCAAAGGCAGTTCAGAAAACTGTGCAAGGTCGCCGCCGGCCATTTCCAGGGTTGACGGCCAGAAATCTTCCTGCTGTGCAAACGCCGCAATCAGGCCGGGCAGTCCGTCAAAATACCGGTAGATGAGTACCTTGTCCACCCCGGCTTCCCTGGCAACGGCATTCACCCCCAGGCCTTTGAACCCTTTTTTGGCCAGCAGGCTACCCACGGCAGAAATCAACCTGCGGCGGGTGATCTGTTTGTCCCGCAGCGGCACGGTTTTTTTGGGTGCCATATCATTACCCCATGTGGATTGTGTCATTCATGTCCGGCGTTATATTACCGACTGGTGACATATGTCAATATATTTTTTCATGGTTGACAGCAAGAACATAAAAAAATTACATTTAAAAGGAATATGAGGGGGAGGGTGATATGTGCAAAAAAATGATGCTGATCACATGGGCAGGCCTTTTGTTGTTTGTATCTGCCGTCCATGGGTTTGAAAACAAACGCCGGGAGATGGTTACCCGCCAGATAGCCGGGCGGGATATATCGGATAAAGCCACCCTTGATACCATGCGCTCGGTTCCCAGGCATCTTTTTGTTCCCGATTCCCAGCAGGCCTATGCCTACCATGACCGGCCATTGCCCATCGGTTACGGACAGACCATTTCACAGCCCTATATCGTGGGGTATATGACACAGATCATCGGTCCGAAAAAAGGACAGCGTGTGCTGGAAATCGGTACTGGATCAGGTTACCAGGCAGCGGTTCTGGCACAGATTGTGGATCTGGTCTTTTCCATTGAAATCATCGCCCCCCTGGCGGACCAGGCCCGAAAAATTATAGAACAGCTGTCCTATGACAATGTAAGGATCAAACATGGGGACGGGTATTATGGATGGGAAGAACATGCCCCCTTTGATGCCATTGTCGTGACTGCGGCCGCCGAATATATACCACCCCCTTTGCTGGCCCAGCTGAAACCGGGTGGTAAAATGGTCATTCCGGTGGGGTCGCCTTTCATGACCCAGCAGCTGATGCTGGTGACCAAAAAAGGCGACGACATCATAACCCGGGCACTTTTTCCGGTGCGCTTCGTTCCGTTTACCCGCAGTGACAAGCAATAAGGTTAATTTTCGTCACCAGATTGCCCTGGGGCTGGTTTCCGCCGCTGTCATCGGGTTTCAACTGGCCCTGATGTGGTATTTTTCCAACACCCAGTG
>JAIVHE010000109.1 GCA_020201255.1 Desulfobacteraceae bacterium | reverse complement strand
CATGCCCCTCGATCATGCGGATAAAGGGATTGCTGATCACAGGCATGGCCGCCACCCACAAAACCAGGATGCCGGCCAGACACAAAAGGCGGCGCCGGAGAAGAATGCCGGCCAGAATCAGGGCCGTAGTCACCCCCAGCGGCATGAGGAAGAAAGGGAGGGCCTTGGAGAGAATGATCATATCACCGCAAACACCGGACTGCCCATCCGTCCCTTCACCAGCAGGGCAATGATGATCAATACCGGAGAAATAACAATAACCCCGGGAAGAGTCAAGGCCAGGTCAGACCCCGCGCACCACAGTATTCTTTAATCTTTTAAAGGGTTTACTATGGTAATCTCTTGAACCCACTGAAAATCTTTAACATTGGCAGTTATCAGGGTTAAATTATGCACTATCGTTGTTGCTGCTATAATTGAATCACCCAAAGACATTTTACGTTGCCGTCTCAATATCACAGCCTCTTCAATTATTGTTTGAGTAATATGAATAATCGGCACAATGTTAAAAAATTCCTCAAAGTCCTGTTTGTCTTCCAATGTCAGTTTGTGGTATCCCAAAACTTCCAGATAACTTATGGCTGAAACCTTTGGATGGCCTTTTTCTATCAAATCTCGCAGATTAGAAAATTCAGGCTTTATTGCATAAATGATGATATTGCTATCAAGTAACATAAAAGTTATTCCCTGCCATCTAAAACATTGTCTTGACGAATCTCTCTTTGCCACTCAACAGGCTCAGTGATATTGCCTAAAGCCTTTCTATCTGCCATACGTCTCAGGATTTCAGCCGCATGTTGCCCATGCTTTTCAGATTTTACATTGAGACTTTCCTCTTTAGCAATTTCCTGCACCAACAACTGAAGCAAATATATTTTATCGCTATAAGAAAGTGTTGTGATTTCGGTTCTGATTTTGGTAATAGTCATTTTTACTCTCCAAATTAAAGGCTCCCATTATCCTGCTCTGTTTCCAGAGAAGAAATCAAACAATGTGCCATGAGTGCCTTTTCACGGGATATCAGCCACTTGGCTGATGCCATAATCCGTTTTAATCTCATAAAGCATATCGTCATGCAGGGTGCTTTATATGTGCCCAACAACTGCTCAGTTATAACAATTTCAGAAAAATCTACACGGACATATTGTTTCTTTTCAAGGGGTTCCCACTCTTTGGCATTTTCATCAAGATTGTGTTTTTTTTGTGATAAAATTTCTTCCAATTGAGAACTCATATTACCCCCCTCCAGGCCACACCTCAATTCTTATACCCCAATCATACCCTCCCACCGATACCAAGTCAACACTCCCTTTTCCACAGCGCTTTACATAACCACATAATCACCTAACCACTTACCGAACTAAAGTTCTTGTATAGAAAAGAGCCACAGACAAGGGGCTAAGGGCGGATGGTAATATATACGCCGGGGCAATCCCCGGGTGTTTTATAATAGAGCTCATGGCTCAGTTGGCCCATCAATTGGCTCCTTAGCCCCTTGTCTGCTGCCCCATCCATTTCTTGATTTTTCACGAGGCTCCCTTTATATAAGGTTGGCGACGAAACTAACCTGAAGTTCTTTTCTTTGGCCTGTGTGGTTTTTTTCCTCAGGGCCATGGGATTTTCCAGAAAATCAAACGGGATCATGAGAATCTTACCTCCCAAGAATTTCATAAATCTATGATACCTCTGCCGTTAGATTTTTGTCCTTTTTTTTTAATTATCTCTTCTCTTCCAAGAATGAGTCCAGAATCATAACGAAGACCTGTCCCAGTCCCGCACTAAATCGGCTCTAAATTAATTTTCAAACGGCAACCAACCGCTTTAGCGTATTTTCGCAGGGTCTCCACGGACGGGGAATGATGTTTGCTTCCACCACCGGATTCTATTCTTGCAATAGCCGGAGCTTTTGTCTTCATGACCCGTGCAACATCTTCCTGAGTCATACCGGCACTTGCTCTTGCTTTCAACAATTCATCCAGCAAAGCGAACTCTTCTTCAAGCGCATCATATTCAGCCATGAAGGCGGCGTCTTTTTTCCACTTTTCAATCATTTTATCATGGTCGGTCATTTTTAACCTCCTTAACCCTTTCACGGGCAATTTCAAGGTCTTTTTGAGGGGTTTTTTGGGATTTCTTTATAAATTCATGCAAGATCAAAATCTCATTATCGATAACAGTACAGAAAAACGCTCGACCTATACCTTCTTTTCCCTTTGCACGGATTTCAAAAAGTCCCTGCCCCATTGGTCGAGTGAAAGGCATACCAAGGTTAGGGCCAAAAATCTGCATTCTTTCAGTGATTCTTGCATAATGAGCTCTGATTCCAACAGGCCATTGTTCGATCCCATTTCTGACCTTTTCATTAAAATACCGGATTTGCCATTCCATGATATCAATTTAACATATTTGTTAAGCTTGTCAATAAAAATAGTCGATTTGGCTTTTCAGTCTGAAATTGTTGTGCAGAGCATCCCAACACCCACCCTGTCTACTTAACACTTAAAACTTAAATAACTACAATAACCCAAGGTCACACGTAAAGCAGGCCTGACCCCCAACTTTTTTCCAGCGTATTCCAGATTGGTGCCGATAATATCCGATTGAAATGTATCAAAGCGCTTTACATCAGTCCTTTGCCTCAAACTCCGCCAGCACGGGGTAGTGATCCCCGGCGCTGTGCCTGCCGATCCGGGATGACATGCATGTCAGGCCCTGGCCATAGAACAGGTAGTCGATCCGGGGGGACACTGGAAATGACAGCCGCCGGTATGTGCCGCCCAGGTATTGCAGGAACGGCCACAAGGTGTCCCGGAACCGCGATCCCATGGTCCGCACGGCCCGGGAAAACGGAATGGTGTTGAAATCGCCTCCCACAATAACGCGCGGATTCCCCCGGCGGTCCAGCCAGTCTATCAGCTCCCGGCCCAGGGCTCGGGCCAGTTCCCCCGCCTGTTTTTCCCCATAGATCTCCTGAAGCAGCAGCACATCCGGCACAGACTCCGCCTCGATGGACCCGGCAATCTCCACCGTCGTCGGCTGCGGATGACCCCCCAGGTCCCCGGTATTGAATGTCATCACCGACACCACGCCCCGCTCCCCAGCCCCCTTGCCCGTCACCCCATCCCCTAAACATCCAAAACCCAATAATACCAAAACCCATAAACTTCCCGCAACGCTTTTTCCGTCTGCCACAACGCCCCCGCCCGAGGCATCAGATCCAGGACACCGGCCCCACCCCGTCTTCATTCGACCGCCACGGCGCCCATCCATTCGGAAAAAACAAAAAAGGGGCTTTACCTGCCTGAAACAGTGCAATGCCCCCCAAAACCCGATCCGGATCCTGCCACTCCATCACCCCTCCATCCCCCGGCGCCCGGATACGTCTACTGCTCAGCACCACAATCACATCCGCTTCCGGCATGGCCGCCGCAGGCATCTGCACCGCTCTCCCCTCCACAGTCCGCATCACCTGATCACTGACCACTGGCATGGCATAGACCCAGAGCAGCCCCAGCCCGGCCAGGCACCTTGTCCGCAGGCGGGATATCACACCCGCCCCAATCAGGACAGATGCCATCCCCAGCGGCAGAAAAACGAGATTAATCCAGCATCTCTAATAATGCAGAATGCCATGCAGACTTGGGGATTTCCCCCATTTTTTTCCCAAGTCTAACTTTATCAACACTGCGAATCTGATCGAGAAGAATTCTGGCAT
>JAIVHE010000108.1 GCA_020201255.1 Desulfobacteraceae bacterium | reverse complement strand
CAGGCCGTATTGGGCCGGCCGGTTGGCCATGGCCCCGGTGGCCAGCACCGTCACCCCGTGGTCGATCTGCATATAATTCATGCGCAATCCGGTCTGGATACCGGTTGTAAACAATCCCGGCATACCGGAGTGATCCACGATAATGGACCGGGTCAGCACCTGGATGTTGTCATGGGCCGCAACCTGCTGCACCAAATCCTGGACAAACATCCCCACATCCTCGCCTTCAATGGTTTTGCGCAGGGACCGGGCCAGACCCCCCAGGGCAGGTGCCCGTTCCACGATATAGGTTTTAATGCCCTGGTCCGCCAGCGTAAGCGCGGATGTCATGCCGGTGACACCGCCGCCCACCACAAGGGCGTTCTGGCTCATGGGCAGGGTATGGTCAATGAGAGGATGGTTTTGGCGGACCCCGGCAATGCCCGCCTGAAGCAGTCTGGCTGCCTTGGCCTGTGCCTTTTGGGGCTCATGCATATGGGTCCAGGTGGTCTGGTCCCGTAAATTGACAATCTCCACCAAATATTTATTGAGTCCCACCCGCCGGAGCAGATCCTGGAATTTGGTTTCATGGGTCCGGGGAGAACACCCGCCGATGACCACCCGGTTCAAATGGTTCTCTTGTATCATGGTTTCGATAATTGCCATGGATTCTGAGGAACACCCGTATCCCACGGCTTTGGCCACAGCCACATCCGTGTTGGCACAAACATCTGCAAGCAGCTTGTCCACCTTGACAACCCCGCCGATTTCAACGCCGCAGTCACAGACAAACACACCGATCCTGGGATCCTGGCCCCGCACATCCCGTTCCGGGACAAAGATGTCATCCAGTTGGTGATCAACAGAAACAACCGGCAGGTCGGTAACTGCCATGGCTGCGGCAGCAGAGGCCTGGACCATGGTTTCGGGGATATCTTTGGGACTTTCTGAAACACCGCACACATACACCCCGGGTTTTGAGGTCTGCACCGGGTTGAAGGGATGGGTGGCGGCAAAATCATACGGGTTGCAGTCAATGCCCAAAATACCGGCCAGGTTCTTTGCATCCTCCCCCACCCGGAATCCTGTGGACAACACCACCATGTCGAATTCTTCTGTTTCCTGGACCGGCTTGTCCTCCAGGGCATAGGTGATGGACAGGTTTTGTGTGTCGCTGTTTTCCACAATGGAATGGGGCCGGCTTCGGATCATCCTGACCTTGTACTCGTCCCTGGCCCGGTTGAAATACAGCTCATAATCCTTGCCGTATGTGCGCATGTCCATAAAAAAGATGGTGGTGTCTATGTCATCGCCGAACCGTTCTCTGGTGACCATGGCTTCTTTGAGGGCATACATGCAGCATACCCCGGAACAATAGGGCACATCCCCTTTGTTGATGCCCCGGGAGCCCACACACTGGATCCAGGCCACTTTTTCGGGCCGTCTGCCGTCGGATTTTCGCACCAGATTACCCTGGAAAGGACCCGAAGCCGACATGATCCGCTCATATTCAAGGCCGGTGACCACATTGTCAAATTTTCCACCCCCGTAATTGTCCAGCACAGAAGGATCAAACAGGTCCGCACCCACACTCAGCACCACCGATGCCACATCTACAACGCTTTCCCGCCGTGTATCATCATCAAGGATAGCATCGGCCCGGCACACTTTTTTCAGGGCTGCCATGTCGGCAACTTTTGTGATGTCAATGGAAAAGGCAAAAGGGGTTGCCTGGGGATAGCGCATACAGGTGGGGGCACGGGGATCGAGTCCCGGGGTGACCCGCACAGCGTCCGGAAACAATTTGGCACATTCACCGCAGGCCGTGCATTTGTCTGTATCAATATACCGGGGTTCGGTCACCAGGGTGGCGGTGAATGCCCCGGCTTCTCCTTCCAGTCTGGTGAGCGTGGTCATGGGTTTGATTTCCAGGTGGCGTTCCCTGGCCCCCTGGGACAGGTAGGGCGATACCGTACACAGATCACAGTTATTGGTGGGAAAGGTTCTGTCCAGCTGGGTCATCAATCCGCCGATGGCATAGGATTTGTCGATGAGCAGGACATCACGCCGGGATTCAGCCAGATCCAGGGCCGATCGGATTCCGCCGACACCGCCCCCGATAACCAGCACACGCCGATCAGGAGACAGCGTATTTTCTGAACTATTATTGTTTTGCATGAGATACCTATTTTTATTTACGGATATCCGTCAGACATCAGGCCCGGGGCAAACAGACCCATACATGCAGGACGGATCGTCGCGGGTTAAGTTTGCTTCCTACAGGCCTGCACTGTCCAGGATGGCCGGCAGCCGGTCTTCCCAGCCCAGGGCGGAAATCTTTATTCCCTGAGACATACCCTTGAGGGCACGGATCATTTCACCAGCTATGGCAATGCACTCGGTATCACGGTCTTTGGCCTTGCGGATCCGCCGGATCAGGTCTTCGGAAAGACGGGAGCCCGGGTCGTTTATGGAAATATACCGGGCCATACCCACATTTTTCAGCAGAAAAACAGACGGGATAACCGGCACATTCAGGGAGGTAAACGCTTCTATAATCTGGGTATAAAAGGTCAGGTCGAACACCGGCTGAAGCACAATGTACCGGGCGCCGGCAGCCACTTTTTCGCCGGCCGCAGCCGTCTGCATTTTGAGCTGCTCGGTATCGGCAATCGGTGGAACGGCAATGCCCGGTGTAAGCACGGGTTTGCCCCGCAGCTCAAATCCGGCCATGTCCGTGCCGGCGGTCAATGATTGGATCATGCTGAGAATGCCAGTTTCATCCAGGTCATCCACGGTCCTGGCATCCGGGTGATCACCGTTGATCATCTCTTCGGCCTTGACCACCATGATATTGTGAATACCCAGGACATGTGCGGACAGCAGATCCCCCTGCAGGGCCATGCGGTTTTTATCACGGCCGCACACATGAATCAGAGGTTCCATGCCCTGCTGGCGCATGATGGAGCCGCCTGCCAGCGCACCCAGGTGCATCACCCCGTTGTCCAGATCCGGAATCACCACGGCATCCACCCGTGATTTCAGATATCTTACATTGGTAACCAGATCGGATATATCAACGCCCTTGGGGGTATCCATTTCAGCAAGAACCACAAACTCCCCGGAGGTCAGTTTTGCCTGAAAACTCATATACACTTCCTTATAATATAGTCATCAAAAGTTTAGGTACATCAACACCTTGCCATCGCCTGTGCAGCCGCAGCGCAATATCACTGCACCAGACACGGGAAAGCATATAGCAGGAACCATGCCACAATTCAACTGAATCGACATTCAGTCATGCATCCATGCTTTTACAATGGTGTATACGGTTTTTGGAACAAATGCACAAGAAAAAAATCGTGAAAAATTTCAAATGTCCGGGTCGCAATTTTACAAAAAATTGCAAAAATGCGACCCGGACAACCTAAAACCCCACGGCATAGGGCCGGCCGATCCCGGGACTTTCTTTTTCCTGTACCATGGCCTTTTCGGCCATGGGCTGCGGCCGGCCATATTGTGTTGGGCCATATTGTGTTGGGCCATATTGTGTTGGGCCATATTGTGTTGGGCAATATTGTGGTGGGCACCCCTTTTGGTTTTTCGCATCCATCCGGGACGACATTCTGGCCAGAACCAGGCCGGCACCTGCAAAAACAAGGGCACCCAGCCCGTTGAGCCAGGGCATGAAGGGGCCGTCAGAACCGGCAAGGAGCAAACCTGCCACCCAGACACACACCACCGGCACAA
>JAIVHE010000414.1 GCA_020201255.1 Desulfobacteraceae bacterium | reverse complement strand
AAAAGCCTTATATCCCTGAATTGGTTTACGACTATTCAGAGTCCCAGATTCCGGTTGTTGATTATTGGAGTTGATTTTTTTAAATTGGGTTGAGGAATCTTCGGTGAACTATACTCAAAATCAACTAAAATTTGATGGTTTTTAGAATGTTTTAGGAAATGCCAATATAGTTTCTCAAATATTTTCAAACCCTTGATTTTTTTCTTGCCATATCGGGTTGGCGGTACTATTTCAAATTTTGGAGGATTTCTATGGCTTGGTTAACAAAAAGCAAGTTCCTATCTGTTTCGGGCGCCTTTGGGGAAAAGCACCCCATGTCCCTTGAATTTTGCCCAGAGCAGCACCAGAAAACCGGCGGCCACGGACCGGAGCGTTGCCGCCAGCAGCGGGGAGATCCCCTGGTTACTGAATTTGATGCTGACCGCATTGCCGCCCCAGATGGCACAGACCAGCACAAGCAGAAGTCCGCCGGTCAAAGATATTTTTCCATTGTTCAATCGATTCTGCAACGCCATGCCGTGTCACCTCCTGAACTGTGCAGGAATAAAACAAAAACGCCTGTTCTGTCAAACAGAATTCCAGAAACCAAGCAGAATATAAGCCACAGACTGGCTGTTCAGCGTGTTCAATAGGATCGTTGCCATTATTACCAATCAATCAGGATTTTTGAATTCCTCTCTTCTGACCTCATTTCCGCCACTGTCTCTGTAAACGAGTTCATCTGAATCAAAATCATACTCCGGTATGTCCGGATGGCTCCAGTGTCTCATGAAATATTTATGAAAAAGTGCGTAAAAGCCGTGCTCTTTCTGTTCATGTTGAAAAACATACTCAGGCATGCACGTGATGTCCCTGCCCGCCTGATAGTGCTTTACCCAGACATGATCACCGATGATATTCAATTTCAGGAAAGGGGAGTCACCATACAGCTTCAGCTGGATATTTTTCCTGACGTTGTTGATTTCTTTAAGAAACCCGATGCTTTTTTTTATTTGTTCTTTAAAGTGATCAACCGTCACCTCCTGATCGGGAATGCCAGCCGCTCGTACAGCCGCTCCGTCGCTGAAGGGATTAAGGAGCATGATCTTTGCTTCACGGCAGTTCTTCAACACTTTATGAAGGTCACTTTCCGGGTCCACAAAGGTTCGAAAGCCTGTGGACCCCATTAACAGAACATCTCTTTCAGTACCCTGCTTTTCTTTTGCCCTCTTCAGCCGTTTCTGCATCAAGCGCCCGTTCCCGGAAGGCGCAAACAACAACCCGGCCTGCTTGGCCACATTGGCCAGTTTTCGGTTTTTCCAGCTGTTTCCCAGATAATTCAGGGAAATGATGAGCAGCATGGCAAAAGCAATTTCAATCGATACGAGGAAAATTTTCTCATTTTCGATAAAAGACCAGGCAGCCAGAAATTTTAGCGCGATGAAATTAGCTGTATACGGCAAAGAAATGGCGGCAGAAGCACTTAAGACAATGACACCGATATGATATAAAACATGCAGTGATGCTTTCATAAATTTAACTCCAAGTGGTTGAATTCAGGAAAAAACAATTAACGTTGTGACCAGAAGAAAGGCAACTTCCGCACCTGCAGATGAATCCGATTGCGGAATCCGATCGCAAAGCGAAGATATCAGCCGCATGTCTTCATCATTTAAGGTGGATAATTTCTGCACGGCGTTTTTTAATAAAGCCTTATCTGCGATTTTCTGGTTTAAAATCCTTTGGATTTTGGCGAACTCTTTTCCATACGTCTCCGTCATATTTGATTTCGGCACTTCTAAACGATTGTATGCCATTGTTGTCGAAGGAATACATAATAGTGTCGTCCACAAGATAAAAATCAAAATCACCCATCTGGTCAAACAGCCGGTCTTCATACTACACCTCTCTGGCAATGATAATTGAACTGCCACAAGAAAAAGCAAGGGCTGTGCCAGGCAATCAAATTATTTGTTATATGACTGATATATTTACCAAATAAGGCGTTTGACCGATGATGAAAAATCGCGTATCTGAACATCGGTTTCACAGGTGGCACCATAATGACACATGGCGGAGTGGTCTTCATAGGCCATGATGGGGGCAAAGCTGTTGTCCACCTTGGCCGGATGAATAAACAAGGTAGTCTGTTCCAGGCCCAGGAGGGCGAAAGCGATGTTCACCGGGTTATGTGGTACATCCGATCCCCGCAGGTTACAGGCCCAGGCAATATCCTCCAGCCCGGTCATGACATACCAGCGGGCACCGGATACGACCATATCTTGTGAAATTTTAGCCCTCTTTTCCTTCCGGGACTGCCCGGCAAACCGGGTGGAAAAATCCCGGGCTTTTGTGACCGGCAAAGCAGGCCTGTTCTGCCAGGCACTGCCGATCAGATCCAGATCGGTTCTCAACCTGATCTGCCGCTGGTCCCAGAGGTTTTTGTATTTTTTTTCCTGGTTTCTGGAGATCACCTGTCCGTCAATGGCCACTACATCTTCGGGAGATAGATTTTCCAAAATCCAGTCATGAAATTCCGGGATATCAGGTTCTCCGGACTTGAACAGTATAAATTCGGTATCCTGGATCCGGGAGAGGGCCTGGATCCAATATCTGAAATCCGTCCAGAGGATGGCCCTGTCTTTCGTCACCACGGCAACACCTGCAGATCCGGTAAAGCCGGTGAGCCAGGCCCTTGCCTGCCAGTGGCCGGTGACATATTCATTCTGGTGGGGATCGGCACTGGGTACCACCAGGGCGGCAATGTTGTGTTCTGCCATCATCTGCCTGACAGCGGTTAGTTTTTCAGAAGCATTCACCATATTTTTTTGACCCTGGGATTCGGGGAAATCATCCGGATTGTCCTGGAAAACTGGGATACTTTTTCCAACGGCCCCGGGGCATCGGGGATATTCCTGCCCCTTTAAAATCAGCGGCTCCCCAAAATGATGCGGTTCCCGGAGCCAGCATCGCTGTGCAGACATATGGAGACTTTTTAAATTTCAACCCCCACCTGCATGCCATTGTTTCCGACGGGTGTTTTTTGGGCAACGACAGTTTTTCTGTGGCCCCAAAGTTTATGGTAACAGACCTGAGCAGGGTATTTCAGTATGAAGTGCTGAAGATGCTCAAAAAAGCAGGCAAAATTAATGACGTTATTATTGAAAATATGCTGTCCTGGCATCATTCTGGATTTCAAGTCTATATCGGCGCAAGAATTTACCCGTCTGATAAGATCGGACTTGGCAACCTGGCCCGGTACATTGTCCGGGCCTGTTTCTCACAGGAAAGGATGATTTATATACCGGATAAAGAATCCGATGATGGTGTTGCCAAGGTTGTCTACATTTCAAAAGATCGGAAATCTAGGAAAATTTTTACTGCCCTGGACTGGCTGGCAAGACCGGTCACCCATATTCCCAGCCGGTATGAGCAGACGGTACGATACTACGGATACTATTCAAACAAATCCCGGGGAATGAGAAAAAAGGCGGGTATGGATGATGCTATCCCAGCTCTCATACCAACTGAGATGTCTTCCAAAAGCCTTATATCCCTGAATTGGTTTACGACTATTCAGAGTCCCAGATTCCGGTTGTTGATTATTGGAGTTGATTTTTTTAAATTGGGTTGAGGAATCTTCGGTGAACTATACTCAAAATCAGCTAAAATTTGATGGTTTTTAAAATGTTTTAGGAAATGCCAATATAGTTTCTCAAATATTTTCAAACCCTTGATTTTTTTCTTGCCATAACTTCCGCCAACCTGACATAGGTACAACATGTTGTACCTATGTCAGGTTGGCGTTACTATTTCAAATTTTGGAGGATTTCTATGGCTTGGTTAACAAAAAGCAAGTTCCTATCTGTAAATCATAAAAGCAGGGCACCTGTAAAAAATAAGTATTTGAAATTAATCATCCGTTCAAAGTGATAGGGATACGGCTTCGGAATATAGCCGGCGGGCATCCCCGTAACGATTTGACACATGTGTCACTCTGTCACAAAAAGCTATGGGCTTAGCCCGCAGACATTAACTATGTGTCGCTTTGACATAAGTACTCAATTTTGCCTCAGTTTCCTCCTGTTTCGCTATGCTCGATAATAGCACGCAAGACCGACATGTCGTAAATCAATCTTTATCTTGGCCGATGGTATAAAGCTTGCAGTAAGCTTGTTAAACAATCCGGAAAAGACTCTGGCCATCTACGGATTGAATTCTAACAAAAAGCCAAGGAGGTGCATCATGAAAAGCTTTATATCCATGACCATTCTGCTTCTTTTTACGGGCATGACTCTCACCGGCGTCTATGGTCCGGCCTTTGCCGGTAACACCCCTGATGATGTCTGTTGAAGCCATTGAAGATCAGGGCATTGATGAAAAAACCTACCGCGGCATTGCCTACCATGTAAAAGAAGACAAAGAACTGCTTTCCAAAATCTATTGATTGTTTGTCCCGGGCTTTTCCGAGCAAGGATAGCAGCTCTTTACACTTGGATTTTAAACAATGCGCCGGCCAGAGGCAGGCTCTGCTCTGGCCGGCGCCCGCAGCTGGAGGGGAAGCTTCATAAATGCGCAATGAAGACGTAAACAAGAAATTTTTCGGCAAGACCATTTCTCCCGGGCTGGGACATGGCAAACGTTCGTTTATCGCAGGAATCTGTGGCGCTTTAATAAACTCCAGGATATAGAAGTATCTGAGATTGAAGCGGAGCTGAGACGTTTTGAATTGGCTGTTGCGGAAGTCTTGCGGGATCTGAAAAATGTTTCCGAGCAAGTAGCCGAAGAAATTGATGAAGATCTTTCGGCCATTTTCCAGGCGCATATGGCGATGGTGAACGACAACGGCCTGAAGGCAGAGGTGAAAAAAAAATCAATGAAGAACAGGTCAGCGCGGGCAGCGCGATCAGTATTGTATTCGGTCGCTGGGAACAGCGTTTCAGCACAATGGATGCAGCGATTGCCAGAGAGAAAGCAGACGATATTCATGACCTGACACAGCGGTTTGTTTTAGCGCTCGCCGGTGTCGGCGCCCACGAACTCAAGGAAAGTCTGCCTTATGGCGCCGTGCTGGTAACTAATCGTTTAATGCCCTCGGATACGATATTTCTCTCCGGCCGCAAAGCATCGGCCGTGGTTCTTGAAACCGGCGGCAAAACTTCCCACGCCGCCTTATTCGCAAGCGAAATGGGCCTTCCATGTGTTTCGGGGATCCAAGGCGTTACAGATAAATTGCCATCCGGAAAGCCGTCGCTGGTGGATACAGATGAAGGCATTGTCATTGTCAACCCGGATAAAAAGGAAAAATTTTTTTTCCGGGAAAAGCGCGAACGGTTTCATCAAGTCCAGTCCAGCGCCCGGGCACATTCTTATGAACCGGCAATTACCAGGAGCGGAAAAGCCGTATCTGTACTTGCCAATGTGGGGCAGAAAGAGGATGTCACGGAAGCAATAAAAAACGGCGCTGATGGCATTGGGCTATATCGGCTTGAGAACATATACCTGGGTCGTCAGGGACTGCCCGATTATAACCGCCTGTTCAAAGAAATCCGAAAAACACTCTTTGCTGCCAGGCAATTACCAATATTTGTCCGGCTCCTTGATATCGGCGCCGACAGAGAAAACGTAGCGGTTGAGACTTATTTTGATGATACCCATGATGCTATTTTCCGGCTGCTGGAAATCGCTGGCCGTGATGCAGCGCAGATGCCGCTATCGATTTGCGGAGAATTGGCCGGCCGGGAGGAAGCCCTCTCCAAAATACTCAATTGCGGCATTACAACCCTGAGCGTTGTCCCGGCATCAATTCCAAGAATTAAAGAAGCCGTTCGCCAATGCGACTGAAAAGTCGTCCATTTTGAGCAAAAAAAGATTCTGCGAAGCAAAATTTGGAAACTCTGAGCCCCCATCAAATAATGGTGCTGTTTTTGGCCCTGGGAATTCTTTTGGGCACAGCGCGCATTCTGGGAGAAATCGCCCAGCGGCTCCATCAGCCGTCGATTCTGGGAGAACTCATTGCCGGTGTTATCCTCGGGCCGACGATTCTGGGCAACATCGCTCCCGGGGCAAGTGAGTTTCTTTTCCCGCTGCAGGGTCCCAACGCCATTATCGTCACCCTGGGCGGCATGCAAAAGCAGAACAGGAACAATATATCAGCAGGCTTTTTGTGGACGGCATTCTTGGCAGAAACTTTTCACGGCCGTTATCTTTTTACCTGACAACCTATCAAAAATACCTGAGATCCATCAGCAAATTTGCGTCCACCAACCATAAAGACCATGAGATAACCTGCACAGGCGGCCCTTGAGCAATGCAACGGTCATCACAACGGATCGGTCCGGTTTTTCAGCCAGGATCTGACCTGGTTGTCCAGATGGGGGCCAAGAAAGTCGAACACCTTGTGGTGATACTGGTTGATCCAGTCAATTTCCGCTTTTGTGAGAAGGGATGTGTCCACCAGTTCTTTTTCAAAATGGCACAGGGTCATGTTTTCAAAGTCCAGAAACATGCCGAACGGGGTTTGTTTTCCCTCTGTCACCAGGATCATGTTCTCCAGGCGGATGCCGTATTCTCCTTCCCGGTAAAGCCCGGGTTCGTTGGTCAGCAGCATGCCGGGTTCCAGGGCCACATCCACGGGATGGGGGCTGATCCGGGCCGGTCCCTCGTGGACGCACAGAAAAAACCCCACCCCGTGGCCTGTGCCGTGCCCGAAATTCAACCCATGCTGCCATAAAAACTGCCGGGCCAGGGTGTCAATCTGAAACCCTTTGGTGCCTTTGGGAAAAAAAGCGGTGGCCACGGCGATATGCCCCTTGAGCACCAGGGTATAGTCCTTGATCTGCTGCGGGGTCGGAC
Source organism: Desulfobacteraceae bacterium (assembly GCA_020201255.1). Classification (GTDB taxonomy): domain Bacteria; phylum Desulfobacterota; class Desulfobacteria; order Desulfobacterales; family Desulfobacteraceae; genus Desulfotignum. The sequence continues at coordinate 229 of JAIVHE010000414.1, read as the reverse complement.
TGCCCAGACAGATGGTGCGGGTGATATCGGTTGTGCCGGTCAGGTAATTGCCGCCGGAATCGGTTAAAAACATGCCGAAATCGCGCATCTGGACATCGGTTTCACTGGTGGCACCATAATGACACATGGCGGAGTGGTCTTCATAGGCCATGATGGGGGCAAAGCTGTTGTCCACAAAATCCGCCTGCTGACTGCGCAGCTCAAAAAGCGTTTGGGCCGCACTGATTTC
>JAIVHE010000002.1 GCA_020201255.1 Desulfobacteraceae bacterium | reverse complement strand
ACAGACAACAGAAAATTCTGGTACAGCGCAGCAAGGGGATCCTGATATCCCGGTTGATGCCCCGCAAGCCGGAAAAGTGGATATTGAAAAATTTTCCGTAACCCGGGACAAGGGCCGGGGGGATTTGCTGGTGCGTTTTGATATCCGCAATGTATCGAAAAAACCAGGAGAGGTGACCGGCCGTATTTTTACCATTCTCAAACCGCAAGATCATTCCCTGGAAAAGGATTCAGACCAGTGGATGGTGGTTCCCGAATCTCCTTTGGACAATGGCATACCATCCCGGGTCAAAAACGGCCAGTATTTTTCCATTGCCCATTTTAAACCGGTGAAGTTCAGGATAAAAAATGTGCCTGGTCAGGCATTTTTTACAACAGCATCCATTTTTATTTTCAATGACCAGGGAGAATTGATGTTTCAAAGTGATATTGATATTGGAGAGGAAGATCTGGGATGATGCAGATCTTGTCAAAAAACCACCTGGCTTTTTTGCTCTTCGGGGTGTTGGTCTGCCTGGTTTTATACACGAATGCCCTGGCAGGACAACGGACCCATACCGTGTATTTTGAAGAACAGGAAAATGAACTGCACGTGTACCGCATCATTGGATCAAATCCCGGCAAAACCCTGCTCATCATCGGCGGCATCCAGGGGGATGAACCCAGCGGATTTCTGGCGGCCGATGCCTATGTGGATTTTTCTCTGAAAACCGGCAGCCTTATTCTGGTGCCCCGGGCCAATTTTCCTTCCATTCTCAAAAGAGAAAGACAGATTAACCAGGACATGAACCGTAAATTTTCAGATGACCGCCATTTCAATTATGAAACCCGGGTGGTGAATGTCTTGAAAAGACTGATCGGTGAAAGTGACTGTTTTTTAAATCTCCATGAAGGATCGGGTGTTTACTCTCCTGTGTGGGAAAGCGAGACCAAAAACCCCGACCGGTACGGGCAGTCCATCATCGCAGACAACAGCGTTCTGGATCCGGCACGGAACGGTACATCGGTGGATCTGGCCGCCATGGCCCGGAAGGTGATTGAGCGGATCAATCAGAACATCGATGACCCGTTTTACCATTTTCATTTCAACAACCACCGCACCAGCCATGTCGCGACCCGCCATAAGGAACAGCGGCGGTCGGCTACCTATTATGCCACAGACATCTGCCGGATACCGGCCTTTGGCATTGAATCGGCCAAATCCCTGCCCCTGGAGCAGAAAGTCCGCCAGCAGATGGATGCCATCAACGGGTTTATGGCCATTCTGGACATCATCCCTGAAACCCCGGGAATCAATCTGGAAAAACCCCGGATGCAGTACATGATCCTGTCGGTGAATGATGCCATTCCCGTGGTGGTGGGACCGATGCAGCGGTTGAAAATGCAAAAAGGAGATACGGTCCAGGTGATGGATATCGTGGCCAACTATGAGCGGGGATTGAGTGTGGATGTTCTGGGGGTGGGGAGCCGGTTCAATGATATGAAAAAAAAACTGGTGATCCATGAATCCACCCGTATTGAAGTCAAAAAGGATTTTTATGCCTGCGGCAGTGTGTTTCTGGATATCGATGACCCGTTAACCGCCGTGCCGGTCCGGATGGATGTCAAGAAAACCGGCACCGCTGAAACAAAAACAGAATCTGCCAAAAAAGATATCCAGTATACGCTGACAATCAACGGCAGCCGCGTGATTGCCGATAACTACAGCCGCATTACCCTGACCGAAGGCGATATCCTGGTGATTGAGGACATAGTGAACACTCCACAGGACCCATCCGGATATGTGGTGAATTTTAAGGGCTTTGTGGGAAACAAGAGCTTCAATTCAGGCGAAGACAGAGGATATCCCATTGATATCGGGAAAAAAGGCGTTTTGATGCCCCGGTACTCCCGGGATAAAAAAGGCAGGCATTATCATGTTTTGACCACTTTGGAAGGCAAGGAAGTGGGCAAACTCTATATCGACACCCAATTGTAGGCAATTATAAGCAGGCAAGGAGACAGCCAGTGGGAAAGAAAAACACAAAAAACCTATCCATCATCGACCAGGAACTCAAGATTGACGGGTCCATATCCAGCAGCGGAAAGCTGATTATCAGGGGCCGGGTCACTGGCACCATTGACGGGGATGTGGTGATCATTGCCAAGGACGGCCAGGTCAATTCCTCCGCCACCACGGTGTCTTCCATTACCATAGGCGGCAATTTTCAAGGGGAATTAACCGCGTCCAAGGAATTGATCATCCTGCGCACCGGCAATTGTGCAGGAAAAGTGGAATGCCAGGATCTGATTGTGGAAAACGGCGGGATACTGAATGCGGAAGTTTCCTGTAAAAATGCGTCCAGGCTAACGAAAAATACAGAACGTCCTTCTTCTCTGGCTGATTTGCAATCGGAAAAACAGATTGAATTATAGATTTTGCTTGACATGAACAGTGATTTTGTATAAAAGTTTTTGGATTATGTTTATGAATCAGGAGTATGGAAAGCCATGAAGAAATATACGTACAGTGCCAAAAGATCGGACAACAAGGAAAACTGGTGTGTGATTGACGCAGCAGACCAGGTTTTGGGAAGAGTTGCATCACAGGTGGCGTACCGCATCCGCGGAAAGCACAGCCCTTTGTTTACCCCCCATGTGGACATGGGAGACTGGGTGGTGGTGATCAATGCGGATAAAATCCGCCTCACAGGAAATAAGCTGGCGGAAAAAACCTATTACCGCCATTCCGGATACGTGGGAAGCCTGAAATCCAAAACAGCCGCGCAATTGCTTGAAACAAAACCAGAACAAGTGATCAAAAAAGCGGTCCAGGGAATGCTGCCCAAAAACAGACTCGGCAGAAAATTGAACAAAAAATTGTTTGTGTATGCAGGCGACAAACACCCGCATGCTGCCCAGAAGCCTGAACCAGTGCAAATTTAAGGAAAAAAGGACACGATTATACCTATGGAAAGTGGAAACGTATTTTACGCCACAGGCAAGCGGAAAAATTCTGTGGCCAAAGTGTGGCTTGTTCCTGGTACCGGCAAAATTGTGGTAAACAACCGGGAACTGGATGACTATTTTGACATCAGTGTCAACAGGGACGCATTGGCATCTCCTCTTGTGCTGACACAGCTGGATGACACTTTTGATATCAAGGTTACGGTGATGGGGGGCGGCCAGACAGGCCAGGCCGGAGCCATCCGGCAGGGATTGTCCAAAGCCCTGGTAATAGTGGACCCGGACCTGAGAGCCGTGTTGAAAAGCGCGGGATTTCTGACCCGGGATTCCAGACAGAAAGAGCGTAAAAAATACGGTCAAAAAGGCGCAAGAGCCAGTTTCCAGTTTTCAAAAAGATAAGCAGATCTATTGTGTTATGGCAGAAGGGAACAAATATCAATTTTGTTCCCTTTTGCCGTTTTGTTCTGAAAGCCAAAAGCCAACAGCTAAAAGCTAAAAGCCAACAGCTAAAAGCCAACAGCTAAAAGCCAACAGCTAAAAGCCAACAGCTAAAAGCCAAAAGCCATGAAAACCTATCTGTTCTTCGACCTGGAAACCTCGGGCCTTGATCCTGCCTTTGATCAGGTATTGACCTTTGCCGGTATCCGTACTGATCCACAATTGCGTGAAATCGACAGAACCAGCCTGACCATCCAAATGCGCAAAGACATTGTACCCTCCCCCCATGCCTTTATCACCCATTGTCTGTACCCTGAACCCCTGGCTGACGGCTTATGTGAATATGAGGCGGCCCGTATCCTGCATGCATTGTTCAATACCAAAAATACCATCAGTGTGGGATACAATTCCCTGGGATTTGATGACGAATTTTTGCGGTTCATGTTTTACCGGAACCTGCTGGATCCCTATTCCCACCAATATGCCAACGGATGTTCCAGAGCGGATATCCTGCCTGTAACCACGCTGTTCAAAATTTTCTGTGAACCGGTTATCTCATGGCCCCGCCTGGAAAACGGCCGCTCCACCCTCAAGCTGGAATTGATCGCCAGCGAAAATCGCTTTACCACATCCGGTCATGCCCATGAAGCAATGGCGGATGTGGAGGCTCTGGTGGCCCTTTGCCGGGCATTTTTCGGCCATGCCGATATCTGGGACTATGCCATGGGATTTTTTGACAAGTCCACGGACATGTTCCGGACCAGCGCCATCTTGCCGACCTGCCGGGTGAAAGACCGGATATTTCGTACCGCCGTCATGGTATCGCCCGTTTTTGGGCCGGATGCCGGGTATCTGGCACCGGTTTTGTATATCGGCGATTCCATTCCCTATGGAAACCAGCAGCTTTGGATCCGGCTGGATCAGGAACAATCCATGCAGATAGATCCGGAAACAGGGCTTTACTGCTGGGCACCCATCCGCAAAAAACCGGCAGACCAGTGGATCGTTCTTCCCTGCATGGACCGTTTCAGAAAACGGATTTCAGGGCAATCCCGTGACATTGCCGATGCCGTGCTGCATGCGTTTCAATCCGATCCGCACCTGTTTTTCGCCACTATGGAGGCCCATCTTGCCTATGCATATCCCAAAATACCGGATATCGACCCGGATGCAGCCCTGTACCAGGATGGATTTTTTTCGCCGGCGGAAAAAAAAGAGATTGCACGGTTCCATGTAGCCGGTCCTTTTTCCCGCATTGAATCCGATAAGGCAGCAACTGTCCTGGATACCCTGCAGTGTCCCAGGATCAAAACCCTTGGTGCCAGGATACTGGCCCGCAATTTCAATGCACCGGCCCTGCCGGAATTTGAGGACCACCTGCATCGCCTGACAGCACAGCAGGGGCAGATTACAGGATATCGCAGCGATGCAAAATATACCCTGTCCCGGGCCATGGAAGATCTGGCAAAACTGCGGCAAAACAGTGCCAAGCTTGATGCCCGGCAGAAGGCGGTTCTGGACCGGATAAAGACCTATCTTGACGTGATGGCGAACCCGCAATAAACCGCCCGCGAACCCATACCCGCAAGCCTACCTTCAACGCAGGGTGCTGATCCGTTTGAGTTCAGCAATCTGGGCATCGTGGATAAATTTGTTGAGCAGGGTCTCGTTGTCCCGGGTGATCCGGATGATTTTCAGCCCTGCCAGGATATGGGTTTTGGAATAGTCCGTATCGATTCTTTTGACTTGTACCGTAACCGCAAGGCTGCCCACAGGATTTTCTTTGTCCGTGTCCACTAGCACCAGGCCCATGGACAGGATATCATTGTGTTTCAGGCGGGTCAGCGGGTTAGTTCTGTTTTTGACTTTTTTAGGGATCATGATGCCTATACCGGCAAAAGAAATGTCCCGGAGTGTAAAATCTGCGGCCGTATAAAAATCGGTTTCCCAAAAGTGCAGTTTGGCCCTGACAAGATGGCGTTTGCTCAGGGGCAGGCGAAATGCAGACCTGATATTGGTTTCAAACACCGGAAGATCGCATTGCAGGACCAGGGCTTTGGACACGGTGTTGCCTGCAAGGGGGTATCGGTCGATAAATTTGCGCACCCGGCATGCCATTCCCACGCGCATGTTCTGGTGTCTGCCGGGAATAACCGCGGTCACATGCAGGGTGTCATATTCGGTTTTGGGCGAAACAGGGACAAACGGCTGGGCAATGGTAATGGTATTGTCGCTGTAGTCGGCATCAAAAATAATGCTGGCCCGGGACATAGGCATCGGCGCGTTCATATTAAATACCAGATCCACACCCTTGCCAGGCGCAAATATTTTTTTGATGTCAAAGTTCATGGGGTTCATGGGGTTACAAAACCATTCAGGCAGTATTTCTGTGCTGCAATACTGCCTGAATGGAAATCACCAAAATGACAAGATTTTACTTTACAGCGTCTTTCAGGGCTTTTCCAGGGATAAATTTGGGAACATTTCTGGCAGGAATATCAATTTCTTTTCCGGTCTGGGGATTTCTGCCTTTTCTGGCTTTTCTTTCGGCTGTTTTGAAAGTTCCAAATCCAACCAGGGTCACAGAGTCATTGGTGGAGAGTGCATCTGTGATGGCTTTTACCATACAGTCGACCGCTGTTTGGGCATTTTTTTTACTGTCCAGTACTTCTGCAACCTTGTTGATTAAATCACCTTTGTTCATTTTGATCACTCCTTTTTTTGGGTTCTGGAAAAAAACAAAATTTTACCATTTTCTCTTCAAAACCGCGTTGCATGGGGATAAACTCACTTGAAGCAGCTTTTGAGCGTACGTTACGTCGTTGAGAAGTGCGTGTCAAGTATTTATTGACATTTTTTGAAAAATTCATTGTCCTGGCTGCAAAAAAAACATAAACTTGACCAAAACAGGAGAAAAATATGGACGCAGCCCTTGTCAATCCGTTTGTTGAAGGCACTTTGCATATCCTTGAAACCACCGCTTCGGTCAAGGTGAAACCGGAACCCCCATTTTTAAAAGCCGATACAATACCTCTTGCCCATATTTCAGGGGTGCTGGAAATCACCGGAGACCTTGCGGGATCTGCCGCTATCTCCTTTTCAGAAGCCAGTATTCTGGGGATTGTTTCCGCCATGTTCGGAGAAGAGATGACCCAAATTGATGAGGAAATTTTTGATGCAGTGGGAGAAATCAGCAATATGGTGGCCGGCCATGTGACCACAAAGATTGCAGAGCAGGGCAAAAAAATAAAGGTAAAATTTGTCCGGATATGCACGGGTCCGGACCAGCCCATAGACCATATAGCACCCACGGGTCCTGTGCTGGCCCTACCTTTCAAAACCACCATGGGAAAAGTGGTGATTGAAGTATGTTACCGCCGGTAATGCACCAGTCCCCCCTCACACATACCACCGGATCACAGCATCCCCGTAAAACACATACATGATAGCCCCGGCCGACAGAAACGGGCCAAAAGGAATTCTCATCTGCCCGCCTTTTTCCGGGTCCAGCAGCATACCGCCGATGCCGGCAATGGTGCCGAAAACAGATCCGGCAAAAAGGGTGAACAATACTCCGGGTACGCCGGTGACAGCCCCGATCATGGCCAGCAGCTTGATATCTCCCCCGCCCATTCCTTCTTGTTTTCGGATCAGATAATACATCAAGGCCACAACATATAAAATGCCGCCACCGGTCAAAATACCGTATCCAATGGCGGACATCGGCATGTCCAGCACAAAATAGGCAAGCAGACTGAATATCACAATCCCGGGGATGCTGATGACATCGGGAATGATCTGAAAATCAAGATCAATAAACGATATCATCAGCAGGGTGGCGGCAAAGGCAAACCAGACTGCGGCCCGGGGGGTCAGGCCAAATCGCAGGCAGATCAGCACGCCGGCAATGCCGGTCAAGGCTTCCACCAGGGGATAGCGCTTGGAAATGGGGGCGCGGCAGAAAAGACAGCGACCTTTGAGCGCAAAATAGCTGAAAACAGGTATGTTGGCATAAAAGGGAATGGGCTTGTTGCACACCGGGCAGGCGGAACCGGGGGATACAATGGATTTTTTGCGCGGGATCCTGTGGATGCAGACATTTAAAAAACTGCCCACACAGGCACCAAAAATAAAGACCGGTATCAGGGTCAGCATATGCTGGCTTGTCATAGTGGCAAGTCCTCACTATAATAAAATTTTTCAACCGTGATATTGTAAAAATCAAATTCTGCTTTATTGTACCATCACATATCAATACCTGATTTCAACAATTGTTACAACCAAATGAAGCTGTAACATGAAAAAACAAAAACGGATCCGGGTGGCGGAATATGCCGCCGGTAAGTTATAAAAGGAGTATCGATGGCGGAAGCTGATATTGATGATCTCATTGAGGTCATAGAAAAAGAAGGTGATATCGAAAACATACCAACATCCCTGCCCATGATGCCGGTCAGGGATATTGTGGTGTTTTCCGATATGCTGCTGCCTTTGTTTGTGGGACGCGATAAATCCATCAAAGCCATGGAAGAGTGTGTGGAGTACGACCGGTATATTTTTTTGACGGCACAAAAGGATGCGGAAGTTGAAAAACCCGGCATCGAAGATGTGTATGATATCGGAACGGTCGGACGTGTTCAGAAGATGATCAAACTGCCCGACGGCCGTATCAAGGCCCTTGTGCAGGGAATTGTCACTGCAAAGGCGGTGTCTTACGTCAAAAAACGGTCATTTTTCAAGGTGGAAATCCAGATTATTGCGGACCATGATCCCGATGAAATGGACATTTCTGTGGAAGCGCTGATGCGCAATGTCAAGGAAAACAGTGAAAAACTGCTGGCCCTGAAAGGCGAGCTGTCCGGGGATATCGGGGATCTGCTGTCCCATATTGAATCGCCGGGCAAGCTGGCGGATCTTGTGGCATCCAATCTGAATCTGCGGGTGGAAGAAGCCCAACGGCTGCTGGAGATGAATGAAACAGCGGATCGGCTCAAGAAAGTCAATGACCTTCTGGCAAAAGAACTGGCCCTGTCAACGGTCCAGGCCAAAATCCAGACCGATGTCAAAGATGAAATTTCCAAAAACCAGCGCGATTATTTTTTGCGTGAACAGGTCAAGGCCATTCACAGGGAGCTGGGGGAAAGTGATGAAAAGCTGGCGGAAATCAAGGAGTTCAAGGCCAAGATAAAACGGTGCAAACTGCCCAAAGCAGGCGAGGAAGAGGCGGCAAAACAGCTCAAGCGCTTAGAGCAGATGCATTCGGATTCCTCTGAGGCCTCGGTGGTCAGAACCTATCTGGACACCATTGTGGAGCTTCCCTGGAGCCGTTCTACCAAAGATATCCTGGATATTTCAAGGGCCCAGAACGTGCTGGAGCAGAATCATTTCGGACTGGAAAAGATCAAGGAACGAATTCTGGAATATTTGAGCGTGCGCAAGCTCAATCCCAAAAAGAAAGGACAGATCATCTGTTTTGTGGGCCCTCCGGGTGTGGGAAAAACCTCCCTTGGCCAGGCCATTGCCAAATCCATGAAACGAAAATTCCACAGACTGTCTCTGGGCGGCATAAGAGATGAGGCGGAAATCCGGGGTCACAGAAGGACCTATATCGGGTCCATGCCCGGCCGCATTCTCCAGGGGCTGCGCCAGTGCGGTACCAACAACCCGGTGTTCATGCTGGATGAGATCGACAAGCTGGGCAATGATTTTCGGGGAGATCCCTCATCCGCCCTGCTGGAGGCCCTGGACCCGGAACAGAACTATGAATTTTCCGATCATTACCTGAACATTCCCTTTGATTTGTCAAACGTGATGTTCATATTGACCGCCAACATCGCAGATACCATTCCGTCGGCTTTGCTGGACAGAATGGAGGTGATCCGGATACCCGGGTATACCCACCAGGAAAAAATACAGATCGCCAGAACCCACCTGCTTCCCAGAAAGCTGCGGGACAACGGCCTGATCCGGCGGTCCATTACCATCAGTGACAAGGCCATGGAATCCATTGTCACCGAGCACACCCTGGAGGCGGGCCTGCGGGAACTGGAGCGTAAACTCGATACCATCTGCCGCAAGATCGCCAGGAAAATTGCAGAAGGCAAAAAAGGCAAATTCACCATCACCCGGCAGAACCTGACCCGGTATCTGGGACCTCCGCAGTATATGCCGGAGCTGGACCAGGAGGAAAGCCAGGTGGGCCTTGCCACAGGCCTTGCCTGGACTGAAGTCGGCGGGGAAACCCTGTATATCGAGGTATCATTGTTTCCGGGCAAGGGCGAGCTGCTGGTAACCGGCCAGATTGGCGAAGTCATGCAGGAATCGGCCCGGGCCGCGTTGACATACACCAAAGCCAACCAGGAGCCTCTGGGTATTGACAAGGATGCATTTGACAACCATGACATCCACATCCATGTGCCGGCCGGTGCCATTCCCAAGGACGGGCCCTCCGCCGGTATTGCAATGGTCACGGCCCTGGTGTCGGCATTTACCGGCCGCCGGGTGAACAATAAGGTGGGCATGACAGGGGAGGTGTCTTTGCGCGGACGGGTCCTGCCCATCGGCGGGCTCAAGGAAAAAGCCCTGGGAGCCCTGCGGGCCGGGATCAAGCATGTGCTCATCCCGGAAAAAAACAAAAAAGATCTGTATGACATCCCCAAAAATGTCAAAAGTAAGTTGAAATTCACCTGTGTCAGGGATGTGGACCAGGTGCTGAAAATTGCCCTGGAAGAGACCCCGGCGGATGAAACACCGGCCCGGGAGACAAAACAGGCGTGAACCTGCTGGCCCTGAGCACGGCGGAACCCGGGTGCAGCCTGGCTGTTTTCCACCAGGGGCAGCTGGTGTATGAAAGCGTCTGGCACAGCCGGCTCACCCATTCTAGGCGTATGTTGGCCATGATTGCACCGGTCTTTCCCGACCAGGCAGGATTTGCCTTGTCCGACGTGGACGGGTTTGTGGCAGCAAAAGGTCCCGGCAGTTTTACGGGCCTTCGCATCGGCATTTCCACGATCATGGGTCTGGCCTGTGCCGTGTCAAAACCCGCAGCAGGCGTTTCCAGCCTGGACGGTATCGCGTTTCGGTTTTCCTGTGCGGATATGCCGGTGTGCGCCATGATGGATGCCCGGCGCAGCCAGGTCTATTGTGCCGTATACCGGTTTGACAAAGGACAGCTTGTGCACAAAACCGCCGAGCAGGTATGCCCCCCGGAAGAGGCATTGTCCCTTGCCCATGAACCCGGAACCCTGTTTGCCGGCTCCGGGGCTCTGGCATACCAGGATCTGATTGCTGCACATACCAGTGGTCATGCCAGGCTGGCCCCCCCGGACATGCACCATATCAGCGCCGCTGCCCTGGCCCGTCCTGCCCTGTCCACCCCCGACTTTTTTACTTACCCTGCAAATACCCTCGCCCCTTCCTACCTCCGCCATGGGGTCAGAAGTTAACTTTTTTGCCCTCAAAGGAATACCGGATCTCACCTTTGGCGGCAAAAGAAAAAAAATACAAAAGTAAAAAAAGAGTTGACAAAGGGGAGCAAAACATATAGATTCGCCTTTGTTTTTTGGTATTGGCCTCGGGCCGTTAACTCAGTTGGCAGAGTATCTGCCTTTTAAGCAGAGAGTCGCTGGTTCGAGCCCAGCACGGCCCACCAGCTACAATACACCAGAAAGCAAAAGATGATATGCGTCCCCATCGTCTAGCCCGGTCCAGGACACCGGCCTTTCACGCCGGCGACAGGGGTTCGAATCCCCTTGGGGACGCCACTTAGATAATCAAGGCTTTCAGCGGTTCGCTGGGGGCCTTTTTTTGTTTCCAAAAAAAAATTATACCCCACACTATACCCCACAAAAATGATCATTTTCGGCAAACCCCTTACACCAGTGGTGGTATTTTTAAACGTTCTGGCCCCCCTGACAACAGAGAACACTTTGCCCGGTAACACCACCACAAAGATGAACCTGCTGGATCACACTTCCGCTTGTACCTGGCCCGCTCCCATGACACCCATCTGTCCGGTTACCACCAGGAACAGATCCTGAAAACACCCACCCAGTTAACCGTAAAAAAAGTATGGATGCCCGGACAGAATATCCGCCCACACCCTTGCTAAACCTGCTAAAGTTGCTAAGAATACTGACAGCGAAGGTTTTCCGCCTGCTAAACCGCTGCTAATGTTCTTGTCACCGGTGCCGGGGTCGACCAGATCCACATGGAAGGCCAGCAACAGACCCACATGGTTGTGGTGGCGGTACCTATATATAAGGTTACTCGTTCCGGATCTTCCCCAAGGAAACAGGGGATACCCTGCCGGGAAAACAAATATTGGAGGCGGGGGCCTGGTCCAGAGAACCCGGCCGCTCCGTCAGGCTGGTATTTTCTTTGCCGTATCCAGAAAGACCCTTCATGCTGAATGCACACATTGTCCACAAACAAGACAACGGCCAGTTTGAGCCCAGTACTTCCAGACATTTCCTGATGAGCAGTTACGGAAATCTTGAATGCTTCTTTTGACACAGATTGCTTTGAATTGACGTAAGGCATTAACAAAGCCATTGTGCCCTTGTTTGTTATTCCGCCGCTTGCGCGGCTGCTTCCCCCTCACCTTGTGTCCCCCTGAGAAACCACACACCATCTTTCAGAAAAATATTGCACCATGGCGTGTGCCTCTTTGTTGGCTTGCAGAGGCAGGGTTTCATGAAAGGGGGTGTGCAGCCCTTGCATTGTCACAGCAGTTGTTACAACCTGGAAAAATATTTCTTTGTTTCAGCTTGACCTCCGGGGGAGTTTGTGAAATGTAAAGAAAGGTGATATGGGTGAATTATCACGAATACCTTGAAAATTTTTCTCATGCAACCGCCCAGAACGCCAACCAGGGGCTGGAAAGCTGCGAAGCGTCGCTTGGAACCATGGCAATCTATGAAGAGGATTCAGAACCCTGGTACCGTTACCTGACGCAGGATTTGCGTCTTCCATCCACAATTCCTGTCGTCCGTCTTCTGGCACATGGGACTGTTGGGGGATGTATACACTTTCAGTAAAAAAATCACACAGCGAGAAACATTCCGGCTTCTGTCTTTCCTATTTTGTTTTCTTTTTTCAAACGGTATACATTGTCCCATATTATCCTACCGGGAAGGCCGGTCTCTTTCTGCAATTCTTTGGAACTAATTCCATTTTTGTGTTTTTTGATAGCCTTTAAAATCGTATCTATATTTGATTTCTTTTTTGATGATCGCTTTACCGGCATTGTTGCAGATTTTGTGTCTGGTTCAATGGCCGCTTCTCCTTCAACGGAAAATTCAGCATTTTCAAAGAGACCGATCAGGTCAGGCAATTGCTTTGAAAAGCTCGAAAACGCTGTTTGAATTTTCTGCGATGAATCTTTGTCCAGTTCGATGGTGACTGTCAGCTTCATTTTTTTTCTCTCCGATATTGGGCTCTGAAATGCATTAAAATATCCAATGTAGTATCAAGGCCGTGCAGATAAATCAAGGTGGAGAGAAAACTTTGTGGCCAAGTGTGTCAGTTTTGTTCAGCGCTACAAGAAATCCTTGAATTTAGTTATAATAAGTGTAACGGATAATCCTGGTATTCTTGAGTTTTCGGGCATTCGGTATGCTCAAGATTAGATAATCATATTTGAGCGCATGTATAGAGATGGATGAAAAGTTTTTGATAATAAATGCATCATCCGATAAGTTCCAAAAAATTTTCGCCAAGAAGTTTTTGTTGTATTTCTTTATCAGGAAACAATTTTTCAATTCTTCTTTTGATAAATCCATAATCAAAGAGATCATCATCTTCATGAAGTCCATAAGGACCATCGGTTCCAAAGAGGCATTTTTTAACACCAAGGTATTTAACAGCCTGCCGTGTAACTTTTTCATTAAGATAGCTTGACTGGGAAAGATCCACATATACATTTTTATTGTCCTTGATTTTTCCCCATGCATCAGAATAAAGAGGAAATCCTGCATGCGCCAAGATAAGTTTTAAATCAGGCACTTTTTTTAAAAGAACATCATAATCTCCATGTTCATCAAAGCCGGCATGGATAAGGAGTGGTTTTCCTATTTTGGCCAGTTCAACTGCAACTGGAAGCAACTCGATAGGTTGGTAGCGGTGCCAAAAAGGATGGGCTTTTACCCCTATAAAACCAGGTTTATCTTTCCATTTGTTCAACTCCAAAATTTGATCTTTACCACCTCTCGGATTTATAAACACCCAAGCTAAAAATCTATCAGGGTTATTTGCTACTATTTGAAATACAGATTCATTGTCAGGATTTAGGTAAATTTGAAAAGTGCCTGCAGGGATTTTAAGGTTTCCTTCTGATGTGAAATTTGCCCCAAGAAGCTTAGCAAGGAAATGAAACTTTCCGTGTGTTAGTGAAAAACGGAAAATATTTAACAGGAATTCTGATGGTTTGGGAATGGGTTCATTTATCACACCCATTAAAGCAACTTTGGCAACACCAGACTCATCCATTTTTTTTAAAAGTTTATCGACTGTTAAAAGCTTCGTCTCAAGATGATAGTGGCAATCAATAATCATAAAAGGCTCCTTGTATCCTGAAAAATTTTCTAAAAATATGAGCAGAAAATTATCAGATTTTTAAAAAATCACCGACATGCATTGGTCTGGAAATCTCTTTGCCAAATTTTTGATCAAAAAAAGAAATGGTATTAATGAAAGCATTGTAACTTGGAGCAACAGCAATAGATTGCCAATCCTCTTGTGTCAATTCCACAAGGGCGATACCGCTTGGTTCGGTTTTTGTCCATGCTGCATCTATGCCTAAAATAACTGTCATTATTTATCAGTGCTTGAGGTCGGTATATATTTGTTTGCCCATAGCTGTTTTCTATTTTAAATTCCTGACCGAAAATCCTGATTTCGTTTTCCATCAGGGTCACCAGGCAGAATTTTCAATTTTTTTCTTTCTCCTGTTACAAACCTTTGGAGGCGGGTTTTTCATAAATCTCCAGCCGCATACTGAAAACCGACTTTACCAGGTTTTGGTTTGTATTGGTATCCTTTATAAAAGGGGCCTGGAAAAGTTCTGGTATTGGATAATGATCATTGAATGTCATCCCTGATTTTTATCCAGGGCCATGTCCAAAACCCCTCAAACCTTCACCATCATGTCCGCCATGGAAAATGTCTAAAAAAAATCGCATGAATTCCCTGGACAGCAGCATCTTTTTCATGATGAATTTCTTGTTGACCCGGTTTCAGTCATGGTTGAAAGCGGTAGAATGATGATAAAATCCGTCCCTTGCCCTGCCTTGCTCTGAACACAGATACATCCGCCGTGGGCTTTTACAATGCCTAAAGCAACAGCAAGTCCAAGGCCGCGTCCGGTAAATTTATCAGAATAGAACGGTTCAAAAATCTGGTGAATGGTTTCTTCTGCCATGCCTTTCCCGGTATCGGAAAAGACAAGCCGTGCATACTCTTCCGGGCCGGCATGCCAGTTATTTGGAAACATATGGACGTATTGAATATCTGATGTTTCTACCGGTTCCAATGTCACGCTGATTTTTCCGGAGGTTTCTTCCATCAAGGCTTCCACTGCATTCTCAAACAATATTTTCAAGACCTGCTCCAAATGGCTGCGATCCGAGTGAAGCATCAGGCCGGTAAATTCAAACTGGGTGGTCAAACTTATGTTTTCCGGCATCGCTTTGGACAAATCCTTCATTTTCACCCGGCAGAGTTCAGACAAATCGATCGTTTCATTTTTTCTCACGCCCTGTCCAAGATAGGTGAGCATCAGCTGACTCAGTGCTACGGCCCGGTGTGCAGCCAGAGCGGCCTCTTTTATGTTGTCAGCGATCACGCTGCCCTGCTGGATATCCTCCTGGACCAGTTCCAGGTGCCCGATAGTTATCATCAAGATATTGTTGAAATGATGGGCAACAGCTCCGGCCATCCTACCTAAACTTTCAGACTTCTTTAAATAGAGAATCCTCGCCTCAGCCTGTTTACGTTCGGTAATATCCCTTGAAATGTTCATAATCACAAGTTGATCCGCAAGGCTCATTAGAACAGCCTTCACCTCCACATACCTGTCATTTCCATTTTTATCCTTAATAACAGTTTCAAAATCAACACTGCCTTTAGTTTGAAGAGCTTCTAATCTCTGGATCATAACACTCTCCGGAACCTGTATCTCCAGATCTTCAAGCTTTTTCAGCATCAATTCTTCTCTGGTATAACCAAAAATATCACTGGCTGCATTATTACAATCGATGAAGCCAGTTGGTTTTCCATCTGGGCCGATACCTACCAGAGAAATACTATCCATGTTGGAATTAAAAATTGTCCGAAATTTTTGTTCATTTTCTTTAAGCGCTTCTTCCGCCCGCTTGCGCTCGGTGATGTCCTGGATGGCAGTCCGGATACCTGTGATACGGCCTTCTTCATCCAACAGAAGCCGATCTTGAAACAAGACGGAAAAGGTGGTTCCATCTTTCCGGCGGTAGGTACGCTCCAAACCAACAGCTGGAGGCCTGGCTCCGCGCAGCTTGTCCAAGATCTGCTCGCGGGCGACTTCATTGACAATAAACTTCCAGCAAGGCTGACCGATCATCTCTTCAGCGGTATAACCCAACAGCTTTGAATGGGTATGATTCACCCGAGTGATATTTCCTCGAAGATCGTATTCGAAATACCCTACCGGCGCATCATCATAAAGATTTCGAAATCGTTCCTCGGATTTTTGCAGTTGCTCCTCGGCCTGCTTGCGCTCAGTAATGTCTGTTAAGAGGCCCTCAATAGCCAATGGGCGGTTATCTTCATTCGTCACCAGTATATTCCGCTGGTTGACCCATCGAACGCTCCCGTCTTTATGGATAATTTTGTATTCGTATGAAGCCGGAAGATCTCCTTTGAGCAAGTTTTTCCATTGTTTTTCGAAATATGAAAGATAGTCAGGATGAAGAGTTTCGCTTACCAGCAAGGGATTATCATACCAAATTTGAGGCGGATAACCGAAGATATTTGTAGATGCGGGACTGACGTATTCATATCTGCCTTCGGGTAGCGACATTCGATAAATCATATCGGGAGAATTATCTGCTAGCCTTCGATAACTCTCTTCGCTTTCCCGCAATGCTTTTTCTATCCGCTTGCGCTCTGTGATGTCCTGAATCTGGGCAATGAAAAATTTTGAATCACTATTACGGACCAATGACACATTAATCTGAGCCCAGACAAGACTCTCATCTTTATGAAAGCCGCCTATCTCCATCTCGTAAGTGTCAATCTCGCCCACCAGCAACTGTATATTATTTGCAAGTACCGCTTCGAGATCATCCGGCCATATAATATCTTGAAAGATTTTCGTGAGCAGTTCTTCTTTGGAATAGCCAAGAATCCGGCAAAACGAGGCATTCACGTTCAGAAAGGGTCCTTCGGGGGCAACCAGTGCCTTCCCGATAGGCGAAAAATCAAATGTACTTCTCAGTAGTTCCTCTGCCTGTTTACGCTCGGTAATGTCATGCAGGAAATTCAAGGTTGCGGGCCTGCCTTTAAATTGTATAAGAACTGTGCTGAGCTGGACCCAGATACTCTTTCCGTTCTTGGAGATGACGCGGAAGTCGTAAGTCTGCGGCAGACCGGTTTTGCCGCTGAGCCGTTCTTGGTGTCGCGTGGTCACCAGAGACTGGAATTTCGGATGGATGAACAGTTTTAATGGCTGTTCTTCCAGCTCAGCCTGCGAGTAGCCTAACATTTTTGACAGGTACGGATTCGGGACCTTCAGGTATCCGTCTTGGGCAACGAAAATTCCCACATTAGCATGTTCAAAAAGAAGGAGATATGGCACCTCGCTGTTCCGTAGCGCCTCCATGGAAGATTTGTACTCGGATTCGTTTTTTTTCATTTCCTGAACCCGTCTTTCCAGTTCTTCATAGGTGGGTTTTTCAGCCATACCATACCCCTTTAATGTCCGGAGTTGTTTTGTAAAAAAAAATTAATGGTACCCAATATTTTTCATGGCCCTAAAACTCATGTAGGTTAATTTATTGTTGAGCGGTATCCGAAGCCATATCCAGCAATTCTCGAACCTTCGCCGTCATGTCCGCCATTGAAAATGGCTTCTGGATAAATGCCACCCCGTCATCCAAAACACCCTGATGGGCAATGACATCGGCGGTATATCCGGACATGAACAGCAGTCCTATATCAGGGTAAAGCGCAGTGATCTGTCCAGCAAGGTCCCGGCCGTTCATCTCCGGCATGACCACGTCTGACATGAGCAGATCGATGGCACCGGAATGGTTTTTTGCCTTTTCCACTGCCTCTGCCGGTGTGGCTGCGGATATCACGGAATATCCTTTCCGTTCGAGCATCATCCGGGTCATCCTCAGAATGGTGGGTTCATCTTCCACCAGCAGAATGGTTTCCGTACCTCCAGTGGCTACTTTTTTTTCAGGAACAGCTTTGTCAGTTTTTTTATCATCAACCAACCGGGGCAGATAAATCTTGAAAGTGGAGCCCAGGCCGGGTTCGCTGTGAACATTGATGAAGCCGTTATTCTGTTTAACAATACCATAAATAGTGGCAAGACCTAAGCCGGTGCCTTTGCCCACTTCCTTGGTGGTAAAAAACGGCTCGAACAGATTGTCAAGGGTTTCCTTGTCCATACCACTGCCATTGTCGCTGACCGCCAGCAGGACAAAATCACCGGGGATAAAACCAGCGTGTTCGTTGCAGTATTCTTCATCAAATTCTGGCAAAAGCCAGCAGCTGCTTTGTGATATCAGCCGAACGCTTCGCTGCGTTTTGAATTTCTTTCAGGTCGGGAATCAGATCGTTGTCTTCATCCGTCTTCAAAAGTGCCAGTTCCGTATGCCCCAGTATTATCCCCAGCATGTTGTTGAAATCATGGGCTACCCCGCCGGCAAGCCGGCCGACGGATTCCATTTTCTGGGCCTGGTTGAACTGATTTTGGAGTTTATCCCGTTCCGCTTCAGCCTGCTTTCGTTCGGTGACATCCCATACAGTCGACACCACCAGATTTCTTTCGGGCAGAGGGATGTTTTTGGCTGTTATGTAAAAAGGTTTCTTGCCTGGACGATATACCGGAACATCCTCCCACTGCATTCGCTCAGGGTCATTTCTGGCGCAATCTTCAAGCACTTTTTTCTTGATCTCTTCCCTGAATGTCGCATCTGTATAAACAACTTCCCAGAAGTCGTTCGGTTCTACCAATGCCTCCCGTGTGGTTCGGTAGAATTTGGCGAAATTTTCGTTCATGTAGGTGAAATTTACTTTTGGATCGACCGAGTTGACAGCGACCCCCACCGGAAGATTATCCAAGGTGGCCTTGATAAAAGCTTCCCGTTCCTTCAGCTCTTCGAGGGCCTGTGTTGCCTCCACCATTGAACCGATGAGTTTGGCGGTGCTGTTGAGGCGTTTTTTCGCCGTCTCGATCATAAAAGGAGGCCGTGAATCATACGCCCTGGACTCGCGGAGAAGGTCGTCGTGGTCAAGATGGTAGAGATCCGCCAGCTTCTTGAGTGTTTCAGGATCTTTCGGCGGATCTCCGTACCCGAAGTTGATCACCCCGATTACATTCCCGCCGGCAAAAATGGGCACGGCATACAATCGAATGCCGCCGTGGCACTCGATGTCCACCTCCGCGTGTGTGGCAATCGCCTTTTGGGAACAGTCCGTCCAGCAGGATTCATGGCACAGCCACCGGCCCGAGTTGAGCGCGTCGACATTGTTAGGGGTGTTGCAGCGTTTCCGGGAGGCCTTGTCCATCATCCGGCACCAGCCTGAAGCAAAAATCCCGAAGGCATAGTCACCGTTTACCTCGTAGATTGCGGAGGACGTCCCGAGCAGTTCCAGGTAGTCACTGGCAACATTTTCCAGACGGTCGTGGCCGATGGATTTCAGAATAATGCCATCTTGATTCAATTCGGTCAGGTCCCCATATCCCTGGTCGTACGTCTCTGCCTGGGCCTCGATATTCGAAATCTGCCTGCTGGACAGCATCCATTCAATGCGTTTCAATTCTCTCTCAGCCCGTTTCCGCTCCGTGACATCTCTTGTGCTGAACAGGATTTCCTTTGGATCGCCGGCATCATCAAGAATGAATTTCCCTACAGTCTCAAACCAGAGATAGTCTCCATCTGCCCGGCGATACCGGTATTCGACCTTTCGGCCATCTTCCCTGTTGGCCAGGAACTCGGCAAAAGCGGTTGCCGTCTCCTGGTAATCATCCGGGTGGACAAATTCCATGACATTCCTGCCGACAAGTGAATCCGGATCGTATCCCAGGATACTGTGGGAAAGGTCGACGAATTTGAAGCTGCCTTCGATATCTGTTACGGAAACAAGGTCAGAGGCAGTGTCAATAATGTTTTGCAGAAAATTGGTTTTTTCTTGCAGGGCCTCTTCCATATGCTTGCGCTCGGTAATGTCATTAACAACACCCATGGTGCCGAGAAATTCACCGCTTTGTTTGTCAAAACGCGGGCCGGCACCGATCAAAACCGGAACTTTATGACCATCTTTG
>JAIVHE010000413.1 GCA_020201255.1 Desulfobacteraceae bacterium | reverse complement strand
ATTTACTCGGCGCAAAACCCCGGACCGGCAGGCCTGCCTTGAGATCACAGCCGGATTTCGAAAAATTGCGCCCCATGATCCGGTGAAATATGATTTTTGTCTCACCCGGTTCGGTATCCAGCGAACCATGACCATGACACAGTTGAACACCATACTGACGGAGTAAAAATTTTTGGAAAACCAGGAGAAATATGTCTTTGACCGGATATGATCTGCCCCCGCTGCTGACAGGGCATTTGATCAAGCGGTATAAACGGTTTCTGGCCGATGTGCGCCTGGAAACCGGAGAGATCGTGACCGCACACTGCCCCAACTCCGGTTCCATGCTGGGATGCGCGGTGCAAGGATCCCGGGTGTGGATATCCAAAAGTGATAACCCCCGGCGCAAACTCCCATACACCTGGGAACTGATCCGGACAAAACAGTCCATGATCGGCATCAATACCCTTGTACCCAACAGATTGGTGAAAACAGCCATTGAAAACCGTATGATCACAGAGCTTGCCGAATACACAGCGGTGCGGTCTGAAGTGACCACCAGCAAGGGAACCCGGCTGGATCTGGCGCTGGAAGATGACAAGGGCGGGTGCTGTTATGTGGAGATAAAAAACTGTACCCTGGTTGAGGCAGGCACGGCCATGTTTCCCGATGCGGTCACGGTGCGGGGGCAAAAGCACCTGGACGAGCTCATGGATCTGGTGCAGGCCGGTCACCGGGGGGTGATTTTTTATCTGATCCAGCGCATGGATGCGGTCCGGTTCAAGCCGGCGGCCATGATTGATCCGGTCTATGCTGCAAAACTGGTGCAGGCAAGGGACAAAGGAGTGGAAATCATCAGCCGGGATGTGGTCATCGATCTTGATCAGATCCGGCTCAACCATTCTGTGCCGGTCATTTTGTAAAGCCATGGATCCTCTTTAAGAAGTCTTGACAATCTACTACACTGTAGTATGTTTAGCCAAGATATGGAAGCAGACAAACAAAGTGCGAATTTCCATCAAGCGTAAGGAGAAACCACATGTGGAATTATACAGACAAGGTAAAAGAACATTTTCTCAACCCCAGAAACGTAGGGGAACTCAAAGACGCCAACGCAATCGGAGAAACCGGTTCCCTGAATTGCGGGGATGCGCTGACTGAAATCATCAAGGGCATGACCCTGGATGAGGCAGCTAAAATCACCAATGATGATATAGCTGATTTTTTGGGCGGATTGCCCAAGGAAAAAATGCATTGTTCGGTCATGGGAAAGGCTGCCTTGAAAAAAGCCATTGCCAATTACCGGGGGGTGCAGATCCTTGAAAAACCGGGGGAACTGGTATGTGAATGTTTTGAGGTGACGGATCTGGAAATCATTGATGCAGTCAAAGCCAATAATCTTCAAACCACAGAAGATGTGACCGATTATCTCAAGGCCGGCGGCGGGTGCGGAAAATGCCTGGACCGGATTGAAGAAGTGATTGAATCTGTTAAAGCCAAAGGATAATGTGCATGAAAGTTATTTATACGGACAACAATGCCACCACCCGGGTCGCGGATGAAGTCATTGAAGAGATGATACCCTATTTTGGAACGCTTTATGGCAACCCCTCTTCCATGCATACATTCGGGGATCAGGTGGGCAAAAAAATACAGCAGGCAAGACAAAAGGTGGCGGATTTGATCAATGCGGATCCCAGGGAAATTGTGTTCACCTCCTGCGGTACGGAAAGTGACAACAGTGCGATTTTTTCCGCCTTGAATGCCAATCCTGACAAAAAGCGGATCATCACCTCCAATGTGGAGCATCCCGCCATTTTAAACCTGTTTAAACACCTGCGGGACAAAAAAGGCTATGATGCGGTCTTTGTGCCGGTGGACAAAACAGGACGGTTGAACACGGACATGCTCTATGACAGCCTTTCCGACGACACCGCCATTGTCTCTTTGATGTGGGCCAACAACGAAACCGGGGTGATATTTCCCATTGACGAGATTGCCCGAAAAGTTGCGGCAAAAGGCATTATTTTTCATACTGACGCTGTCCAGGCGGCGGGAAAAATTCCGGTTGACGTAAAAGCATCCGGTGTGGACATGCTGTCCCTTTCCGGCCACAAGATTCATGCGCCCAAAGGTATCGGTGTTCTGTATGTGAAAAAAGGCATGAAATTTTTTCCTTATCTTATCGGTGGTCATCAGGAAAACGGCCGGCGGGGGGGGACCGAAAATTCAGTGTCCATCATCGGTATGGGCAAAGCCTGTGAACTGGCAGCAGACCATTTGCCGGTAGTGGACAAAGAAGTGCGGCATTTGCGCGATTATCTGCAAAATCGGCTGCTGGAAAAAATACCCTCTGTATCCGTCAACGGGGAGCTTGAAAACCGCCTGCCCAATACATTGTCCATAGGATTTGATGCAGTGGAGGGAGAATCCATCCTCATGCTGCTGGATCGGGAAGGCATCTGTGCTTCGTCCGGATCAGCCTGTACCTCCGGATCGCTGGATCCATCCCATGTGCTTCTGGCCATGGAGGTGCCGTTCACATCCGCCCACGGCACCATCCGCTTTTCATTGTCCCACTACAACACCAGAGAAGAGATGGACCATATTGTTGACACCATGGTACCGGCCATTGAGAAGCTTCGGGCCATGTCCCCTTTCTGGAAAGATGGTAAAATGGTTTAAATGATATGACAACCGATCAAGCACTGGTTTTTGCCATTCTGGCAGCAACCCTGGTATTGTTTGTCTGGGGACGGTTCCGGTATGACCTGGTGGCCCTGACCGCGCTTTTGCTTGTATCCATCACCGGCCTGGTTCCCGGCGATCAGGTGTTTATGGGATTCGGCCATCCTGCCGTGATTACGGTGGCAGCTGTCCTGGTGCTCAGCCGGGGCCTGTTCAATGCCGGTGTGGTGGATCTGTTGTCCCGCCACATGGCAAAGGTGGGTTCAGGTGCTACTGCCCAGGTGACGGCACTGGCATTCATTGTTGTGATCTGCTCCAGTGTGATGAACAATGTGGGCGCATTGGCCCTGTTGATTCCGGTTGCCATTTGGATGTCCCGCCAGAGCGGAAAATCGCCTTCTCTGCTGCTCATGCCCCTGGCGTTCGGATCCTTGCTGGGGGGGCTGGTTACCCTGATCGGCACACCTCCCAATATCATTATTGCCCTGTACCGGGCTGATACAGGTATGCCGGCATTCGGCATGTTTGATTTTGCACCTGTTGGCATTGGAGTGGCCATTGCGGGCACGATATTCATTTCCCTGTTCGGCTGGCGCCTGACCCCCAAACGAGAGTCCAAATCATTGTCGGATGACCTGTTTGAAATCGAAGACTATATCACCGAAGTGATTGTTCCCGAGGGCTCCAAATTTGTAGGCCAGACCATTTTTCATCTTACCACTGCCATGGAAAAAGATACCGAAGCCACGGTGGTAAGCCTGTCCAGAGGAGAGATTCACAAGCCTGCGCCATCCTGGTACGAGATCATTGAACCCGGAGATATTTTGATGGTGGAGGCGGCACCGGATGACCTCAAGGCCCTGATGGACGACCTGGGACTGGAGCTTGCCGAATGCAAGGGCGATTGCCGGGCCACTTTGGGATCAAAGGATATCCGTCTCATGGAGGCGGTGATCACAACCGAATCCACCCTGCCGGGCAAAACCTCTGCCGGACTGTACCTTCGCCGCCTTTACGGGGTCAACCTGCTGGGCATTGCCCGGCGCGGGCGGCGCATCACCCGTCCTTTGGCCCAGACAAAATTTATGACCGGCGATATTCTGTTGTTCCAGGGCACGGATGAATCGTTGCAGACGGTTGTCAAGGTCTTTAAATGCCTGCCCCTGGCAGAGCGTGAAATCCGTATCGGCCAGCCCAGAAAAGTGCTGCTGTCCGTGGGAATTTTCGGCGCAGCCATGATTTTGTCTGCTGCCGGTGTGCTTCCCGTTCAGGTGGCGTTCGTTGCAGCGGCCGTGATCATGGTGCTGGTGGGAGTGGTTCCCGTAGGAGAAATCTATGAGCATATCGACTGGCCGGTGATCATCCTTTTGGGTGCCATGTTTCCACTGGGTCATGCCCTGGAAACATCCGGCGGTGCCCGGATGATTGCTGAAAAACTGCTGGCCCTGTCCGGCTTTTTTTCTTCCGGTGGTACCCTGGCAGTGCTTCTGGTGGGAACCATGCTGCTGTCAAACGTGGTGAACAATGCGGCGGCTGCCGTGCTCATGGCACCCATCTCCATCACCCTGGCTGGGGAAATGGGGCTGTCAGCAGATCCGTTTCTCATGGCAGTGGCTGTGGGCGCTTCCTGCGCGTTTCTCACCCCTGTGGGCCACCAGTCCAACGCCCTGGTCATGGGGCCGGGCGGCTACCGTTTCGGCGACTACTGGCGCCTGGGACTGCCCCTGTCCATTATCGTAACCCTGGTGGCAGTACCCCTGATCCTGTATTTCTGGCCCCTGAGTCCTGCAGCCATCGGTTAGATTCAGAAAGGAAAGACGTCATAAGGAAGAATTAAAAGCGGTTTAAGGTCTGGCAATCTAGTGGCGGGGGGCTGTGTGGGTCGAATCCCATTTTGCCCTTGTTTGCTACAGGGAGTTGGCATGCGCAGCGTTAAGAACGGCAAACTGTTTGAGGACATACCTGCCCGCAGTTTTTGCCGTTCAGCTGCGCCAAGCCTTACTCCCTGTCAAACAAGGCAAACGGGTGAGACCCACACAGTCCCCCGCCACGGGTCAAAAAAGTCAGGCCTGAAACAGCGGGGTGCTGATATAGCGTTCTCCGGTATCGCATACGATGAACACAACGGTTTTTCCCGGATGCTTTCTGGCCATCTGTTTTGCTGCATACAAATTGGCGCCCGATGAAATCCCGCACAGCATGCCGTAATCTTGGGCCAG
>JAIVHE010000001.1:28560-30934 GCA_020201255.1 Desulfobacteraceae bacterium | reverse complement strand
CACCATACCATTATCTGGTATTCTGAAACCTGATCAGGAAAGGATAAGGATATGATCCGATGTATCAGTTTGACCCGGTTTTTTGCCATGGCCTCCATAGCCGCCGGGGTGATCTGGTGCTGCTGCCCGGCAAAAACTGCTTTTGCACAGGATACGGTAAACACCGCCGTAAAAGTGATCCAGGCATCCACCCGGTCCCGGGTCGTTGACCCGGCATTGCGGCAGATCGTTCCTGAACTGGAATCGGTATTCAAATATACCGAATACGCACTGCTGCAGGATCGAACCCTGTCTCTGGCATTCCAGCAGCAGGGGCGTATCCGCCTGCCGGATCAGCGCACCCTGCTGTTGACCCCTACCGGAAGCCAGGGCGGCAGAATCCAGTATGACATTCAGATTCTGCACAAAGGTGCATCTGTATTTCAAACCCGCATTCTTTTGAAAAACAACCGCAGCATGACCATCGGCGGCCCCCGATCCGATCATGGGGTCCTGCTGTTTCATATCACCGGCTCCATGCGATAAATCCCATGGAAATTGTAAAAAAAGGAGAAAAATGTCTGATCCGAATTGTAATGAAAAACAGATAAAACCGGACCAGAAAGGACCGGCACTGCTTGACAGGCAAACCATCGCATCCATCACCGACCAGGCCGCAGACATTCTGGCTGACATAGGCGTAGCATTTGAAACACAACGCGCCCGGGACCTGTTTACAAAACATGGGGCAACCGTTCATGGAAAACGGGTTAAGATTCCGGCTTCGCTGCTGGAACAGGCCCTAAAAAACCTGCCGGAACCTACCGGGACACTGACGGGAAAAAAAAGGGTGACAGCATCCTCCCCGTTTGGCAATGCCCCCATGATACAGGATGTCAACACTGGTCAGTTCCGGCGCGGCACCATTGCAGATGCTGTGACAATGTATCAGCTGGCGGAAACCTCTGATCTGTATGCATCCGCCAATCCAGGGGTGGCTGATCCACAAGGAAACGACAGTGAGGACCCGTTTTTGGGCCAGATCGCCATGATGCTCAAATATTCGGACCGTCGCCCGGCCATCGGGCTGCGGGCCACTCGGTCCAACACCAGGCACGGCGATGTCCGCTTCAGCGCAAAAAAAGCCATCCACCTGATCAAAGAGATAAAGGAAGCGGACACCCTGCCGGTGATGGCACAGGGCATCTGTCCCATGGCACCTTTGTCCTATGACGAAGAATGCCTGATGAACCTGGAGGCACTGGTGGAAGAAGCACAGGACATAACGATCATTCCATGTACCCTCACCTTCATGACCGGACCCGAAAGCCTTATGGGCACTGTCATCCATGACATCGCCATTTCCCTGGCCGGCATTGTTTATGTGCAGCTTCTCAAACCGGGAACCGGTGTGAGCTTCAGCAGTTCTTCCACCATGACCGATCTGAAAACCATGCAGCCCTCATACGGCAGCCCGGAATATCTTTATTCGCAGATCATGTTTTACGAAGTGTGCCGATATTTACAAATAAAATGCACACTTTGCGGGTGCCTTTCCGACAGCCGGGAAAATGATTACCAGAGCGGTTTTGAATCCTGCATGACCGCGCTGGCCCCTTTTTCCCTGACCAGCGTACAGGAAGTGTTCTGCTCTCCCGGGCTGATGGCTTCCTTTGCCGGGGCCGGTTTTACAAAAATGATTCTGGATGAGGAGATGGTGATCAGCTGCAACCGGCTGCTTCAAGGGCTTGATCTTTCCATGGACCCTTTGCTCAAGGACAAGCTCAAAAAATCCCTTGATACCGGCAGTTTTTTGTCCATCGGATCAGCAGCTCTGTATCGAAAAGAACAGCGGGTCACCCGCATCTTCGATAAAACCGGCATCCGAATGGACCCGCACACGTCACAAAAAGGCTATGTGGCAGACAATGTCTCCAGGGAAATAGAAAAAAGATGCGCGGCCTATGTTCTTCCGGCCCGTTCAAAGACCCAGAAAAACCTGCTGCAGAAATACCTACCCACCCCCTGTAAATATTAGGCAGGCTTGAAATGGACACCCCATGTATCTGGCAAAGATAAGAAGACAGAAACAAACCACCTACCTGCTCAGGGAATCGGTTCTTGAAAACGAGATTTCCGGATTCCGGGAGATCTGCTCGCTGGGTCCGCTGCCAGGGGCCTGGATCGATTATCCCGGGGGAAATTCCTGGCATGTGTCCCCGGAACTGGTCACCCGGATTTCAAAACATGCCCGGCGGTTTGATCCGGATGAACTGGAAGACCTGTTCTGGCCGTTTGTCCAGCCCGATATTCGGCAGGCCACCGGACATTTCAGGGAACGCGGCAAAACATCCACTTACCGGCGCATGTCAAGAAACGAAAAAGAAGCGGTTGC